>JAZOCG010000074.1:0-14157 GCA_045596345.1 Acutalibacteraceae bacterium | reverse complement strand
CATTGCTCCGCGAGGGAAAAGGGCACGTTGCTGTCTAACAATTCCAATATATCGCGGTTGGTCATAAAACCGCCTCCTTGATCAATATCCCCATCATTTTACCATGGATACAGTAAAAAAACAACCCCCGCGCACATTACTGTGCGTGGGGGCTGGATTACACCGTCTGCAAAGCCTTTTTCTCGGCGCGCAGTTCGTAGAAGATCTTCACCATATTGATGAACTTCATCGTGAGCCGCCCGTCCTCGGGATAACAGCGGTAGATATCCTTGCCGTGCTGGATCTCGAAATGCTTGCCGGGGCTGAAGGGCAGAGTAGGGATGTTGGCGATCGACACGGTCTGCTCGATCGGCTCGCCTTTGATCTCGCCGTGCAGGCAGAAGCCGTTTTCGGTCAGGCGGACGTGCCCCTGTCCGACTTCGACGAATTTATCCGCCTTGTCGTCGATCATATGGAACTTGACGTTTGCCTCGAGGGTGTGCTCGAGCCCTCGGCGGATCTTCTCCTTGAGCTGTTCATAGATGAGGCGGCTCCAGTCGGAGACGTAACGAATCTCCTCGCCCAGCCCACGATGATTATGTAGCAGGGCGTAATCGTCGCTGACCTGCTCATAGCCGCAGACGGAGCAAGCGATGGTGTTGTGCTCCTTGACCTGCATCGCGAATTCCGTCTTGCAGTGAGGGCACATATACAGCACGTTCTCCAGTCCGTCGATGACGGCGTTGTTTTTATATTTGACTTGATGCTCCTCCTGTTCGCGATAGGCATCGAACAGGATCGCCTCATCGGTCCGACGTTGCACCTCGTCGAGATCCATCGATGTGAGTTCTTCTTTATCAAAGAGCTTGTAGATGTCCATATAGGTTCGTCCGGGGCGCAGACCTTTCGTCCACTTCGGCATCACGAAATAGGTGCCGCTTGCACGCGCGACATACACGTCGGTCTCCAACCATTTGAGAAATTTATAGGTTGCCGCGGGGATCGGGGTGGACAGCCCATCTTCGCACATCAATCCTGCAGGATAGATGACCACCGGCTCACCGCGGTCGATGACCGCCTTGATGCGCTTGAGATCCCGCACCGCGGTCTGGAACTGCTGTTTTGGGATGACCCCCATTTTGTTGAGAAAACCCTTGATCGGCAGAGAGTTATAAAAGGAGCGGCTGATGACAAAGGACATCGGGCGATGGGTCGCACCGATGAGGTTGACGAAATCGTATGCCGCCTCGTGGTTGGCAATGACGACAAACGCGCCTTTCTTGTTCTTGATCTCGTTGCGTAGCATCTTGCGTTGGAATACGAAGGTCGCGAAATTCCACGACACAAACTGTGCAATACGATAGCACAGCCGATTGGGCTTTATGTAGTCCACAGCCTCTCCTCCTCTCTTAAGTTGTTGCCGCATCAACAGTTTACCACAAATTACAGCAAAATGCAAAGTTTTTCGCGCGTTTTCAAAAAATAAAACGTCCCGTGCCGAAGCACAGGACGTTTTGGCTTACTCCTGCGAGAACATATCCTTGCCGACCTTGCACAGCGGGCAAACCCAATCGGCGGGGACGTCTTCCCACTTGGTGCCGGGGGCGACACCGTTGTCGGGATCGCCGATGGCCTCGTCATAGACGTAGCCACACACATCGCATACGTATTTCATCACAAACCCTCCTTTTTATTTATGGTATGTCCAAAGAATGCCGTATTATAACAATTCTTTCGCCAACGCCTTGACCTGCGCGGTGCTCGTGTCATTAAGTGCCGCGTGGATGGTGACGGTGGTGTTGGTATAGGTCAGCTCACTGCCGTCGAGCATCTTTTTGATGGTCTTGGCGGCGGCGGGTGCCCAGGTGCCGTTTTCGATGATGCCGATGAGGCGGTTTTTGTATCCGCGCTCGGTCAGCTCGTGGATAAATTCGCGCATAAAGGGGAATACCTCACCGTTGTAAGTGGTGGTGGCGAGCACCAGCTTGCCGTAGCGGAAGGCATCCTCGACCGCCTCTGCCATATCACAGCGAGCGAGGTCGTTAACAACCACCTTCGGGCAACCGCCCGCGGTCAATTCGGCGGCGAGCAGTTCGACCGCTTTTTTGGTGTGACCGTAGACCGAGGTATAGGCGATAACCACACCTTCGCTCTCCACGCCGTAGGATGACCAGGTGTTGTACAAACCGAGATAATAGCCGAGATTGTTGCTAAGTACAGGTCCGTGCAGAGGGCAGATAGTCGCAATATCCAGTGCGGCGGCTTTTTTCAGTACCGCCTGCACCTGGGCGCCGTATTTACCGACGATGCCGAAGTAGTAGCGGCGCGCCTCGCACGCCCAGTCCTCGTCAACGTCCAACGCGCCGAATTTACCGAAGCCGTCGGCGGAGAACAGCACCTTGTCCGCGGAGTCGTAGGTCATCACGACCTCGGGCCAGTGCACCATCGGTGCGGCAATGAACGTGAGGGTATGGTGTCCGAGCGATAGCGTGTCGCCATCCTTGACGAGGCGACGGCGGGAGGTATAATCTACACCGAAATACTTGGTCATCATCACCGATGCGGCAGCAGTGGATACAATGATCGCGTTGGGATAGGTGTCCGCAAACAGGCGAATGCTCGCCGAATGGTCGGGTTCCATATGTTGCACGATGAGATAGTCGGGAGACTTGTCCCCGAGTACGGTGCGGATATTGGCGAGCCATTCGTCGCCGAAACGCGCGTCCACCGAGTCCATCACGGCGGTTTTTTTATCCAGAATGAGATAGGAGTTGTACGCCATTCCATTGGGTACGTCAAACTGCCCCTCAAACAAGTCGATGGCGTGGTCGTTCACGCCGATATAATGAATATCGTTGGTAATCATAGTATGTTCTCCTTATCCTAACAAAGTGTCAATGACCAGCATCAGGCAAAAGCCAACAAGCAGGGAATAGGTCGCGCCTCGTTCACTGCCGTGTGCGTGGGTTTCAAACAGCATTTCGTCGCTGATGACGTACAGCATCGTACCGCCTGCAAATGCCAGTGCAAAAGGAAGGATGGCGGTGGATAGCGATACGGCGAAAAACCCGATCAACGTGCCGATGACCTCCACGATTCCCGTGGCGACGGCGATGAGCAGGGCGCGCGGGCGGCTGATGCCGGCGGCAAGCATCGGGCTGATGATGACCATACCCTCGGGGATGTTTTGCAACGCGATACCGATGGCGATGGTCAGTGCCTCGGCGGTGTTGCCCGTGCCGAAGCCGACACCGGCGGCAAGACCTTCGGGCAAATTGTGGATGCCGATGGCAATGACGAACAACAACACCTTGTTGAGCTGTTGTTGGCTTTGGGGATGTGCTTCCTGATCCACGCCGGTCATCTTGTGCAGGTGCGGAACCAGTTTGTCGATCAGGTTGACGCAGAGGGCACCGCAGAATATGCCGACGATGGTGATGATCAGCGAGAACTGTCCGCCGTAATCCAGTGACGGCAGAATAAGCCCAATCACCGCCGCGGCGAGCATCACGCCTGCCGCAAAGGCGAGGATAATATCGTTAAATTTATGGGTGGTTTTGGTGAAAATGAAACTCAGCAGTGCGCCGATGACGGAGGCACCGCCTACGCCGAGCGCGGTGAGTAGGACGATTTCCATAGCTTAAACTCCTTTGATATAAACGACGTATCCTCATTATAACACAGCTAAATAAATTTTGCTATACAAATCCGAAAATTACCAAAGAAAAATTGCGTATATGTGATTATGTTTGTCACCTTGCAGATGGTTGCTCGTTATTACGACAAATACGATAAACGTAAGCACCAACCCATTGGTCGGTGCTTACGCTTGCTATTACAGCATAAGACGATAGATGTTCGCGCAGTCTTCTTCATTGAGCGTGGCGAAGCCGTGGAGAGCACCGTTGCGTCCTTTGTTGAGCATCAGCGTCTTCACCATATGGGGGATGTCTTCTTCCTTAGCACCAAGCTCGGCAAAATTCTTCGGCATACCGATCGAGATGAGGAATTGCCGCAACGCTTCAATGCCTGCGCGGGCGGTGCTTTCGGGGTGCAGCTCATCCATCTCACAGCCCCACACACGCGTAGCGATCTGCGCGAAGCGGGCGATGTCCTTGTGCATCACATAGGTGAACACCGCAGGCATCACCACGGCAAGCCCTGCGCCGTGGGCGCAGTCGTATAAGGCAGACAGTTCGTGTTCGATGCCGTGGCTGTTCCAATCCTGACGCCGTCCGACACCGCAGACATTGTTGTGCGCGAGTGTGCCCGCCCACATAATGTTCGCGCGCGCATCGTAGTTGTCGGGATCAGCGATAACGCGCGGCACTTCGTGGATCATCGTCAGCAACAAGCCCTCGATAAGGCGGTCGGTGACCTCCACCTCGGGGGTGTCGGTGAGATACCGCTCATACAGATGCGCCATAATATCGGCGGCACCGCAGGCGGTCTGATAGGGCGGAAGTGTTTGCGTCAGCGCGGGGTTTAAGATGCTGAATTTCGGGCGTAGGACATCGCTACCGGTACCGCGTTTGAGCATCCCGTCCTCGTGGGTGATGACCGTGTTCGTGCTGCCCTCACTGCCTGCCGCGGCGATGGTGAGCACGGTGCCGACAGGCAAGGCGGTTTCGATCGGTCTGCCATTATAAAAGTCCCAGAAATCCCCGTCATACGGCACACCCAGAGCGATGGCTTTTGCCGAGTCGATGGTACTGCCGCCGCCAACCGCGAGGATAAAATCCACTCCTTCGCGGCGGCAAAGGTCGATGCCCTCATACACCAGCCCGCTGCGGGGGTTGGGCATCACGCCGCCGAGGAGAACGTATGCGATGCCTTGCTTGTCAAGCGATGCCTTCACGCGGTCAAGCAGACCTGAACGAACAACGCTGCCGCCGCCATAGTGGATGAGCACTTTGCTGCCGCCGAAGCGTTTGACATACCCGCCGACCTCATTTTCGGTATCTTTGCCGAAAACGAAATACGTTGGCGAACAAAACGTAAAATTATCCATTATAGCACCTCTCTTATACAATGCCCATACCCATCTCGACGAGTAAGGCGACGATCACCACCAAAGCGGAGATAATGAAGCCGTGCAGCATCGGGCGGATACCGGATTTCTTCATACTTTTAAAGGATGTATTGAGTCCAATGGCGGCGAGCGCGCACACCATCAAAAATTTGCTGACCGATTTTGTGGAGCTGACCACAGCGGCGGGGATCGGAGCAAGGCTTGCCACTACCGACATTGCCAAGAAGCCGAGGATAAACCACGGGAAGATCTTCATGAGGGAGAACTGCGCCTTGAGTTCCGTTGTGTTGCTGTTTGCGGCGAGGGCTTCTTTGCGCTTGAGCCGAAGTTGTACAAAAGCAAACACGATCACCGTCGGGATGATCGCGAGCGTGCGGGTCAGCTTGACCATGGTGGCGAAATCGCCCGCGCCCTCGGAATAGGCGTAGCCCGTGGCGACGACCGATGAGGTGTCGTTGACCGCGGTGCCCGCCCAGATGCCGAATGCTTCGTCGGTCATTCCCAGTGCCGCCCCCATAATGGGGAACAGCACGATCATCGCCATATCGAACAGAAAGGTCGCGCTCATCGCATAAGCAACATCGTTATCGTCCGCGTCAATGGTGGGGGCGATGGCGGCGATCGCCGAGCCGCCGCAGATGCCCGTTCCTGCCGAGATGAGGTTGGACAGCTTCCAGTTCAGCCCCAACGCACGACCGATAAAATACCCCCCGCCGAAGCAGGTTGCGAGTGTGAAGATCATAACGGTCAGCGACAATTTGCCCACCTCGAGGATGGTGCGGATATTGAGGGATAACCCGAGCAGAATGATAGCAAATTTAAGAATTTTTTTCGAGGTGAATTTCAGCCCCGATGCCAAAACTGTGTTGTTGCCGATAAAATGGTTGACCAGCATTCCGAGGAACATCGCAATGACTGCTGCGCCGATCACGTGGATGGGCAGAAGGCTTTCAAGCCACCACGCGAGAGCGGCGATCGCCACCGCCGCCAGAATACCGGGGAATAATTTTAGAATTTTCATATGGAACTCCTTTGTTTTTGTCAACCCTATTATAACGGAAAGATCGATCCATTTCAAGCAAAAAAATGCCGTCGGCTCTATTAAGAGCCGACGGCATGATGTTTTGGATTAGAATACGTCTAAGTCGTAGCCGAGGTAGGTTCCGAAAGCTTCCTTGATGGGAGCGCGCAGATCGCTGTAGGTGATGCAGATGTGGTGTTTGTAGCCGCTCTTCGCCATATAGTTAGCGATGTCGTTCATACCCTCTTTTTCGATCACCTTACCGCTGCCGAAGAACGCCTCTTCGATCGGGTCGTCGGTGAACACGCCGTCCGAAACGAATGCCTTGACTCTGCCGCCCTCGGTGCGGATGCTACCGAAGGTGATAAGACCTTCCTTCATATCGCCCTTGTTGACACCGACGCCGGTGCCCTCGCCGTAGGATTTCTTGAACATCAAGTGCTCGATGGTCTTGCCCTTGCCCTTCATCAGCGAGATCGCCATCGGACCGCAGTGGAACATAATCGCCTTATTGCGGTCGGTGCCGAAGTTGTTGTTGAAGTCGAGCAGCATCGTGGGCATATCCGCCGCGAGGGAGAGCGCGCGCATCATAACCGCGTTGGAGACATCCGTTTCGCAAGCGGTGGCGATGCCCTTCTCGTTGAGTATACCCACGCTGGTGCAGGGGGCGATACCGATCTCGGTCTGGAACTCAGGCCAGCAACGCAGTGCCATCGCGGAAAGGTTGTACTCCTTCGCAATATCTTCCAGTACGCACTGGAGTTTCGCCATGCTTTCGAGTTTCTCGATCGGGTAGCCGGAGAATTCGGTCACCTCTTCGATCTCTTTGATCATCGCCTTCATACGCTCGTCATCGATCTTTTTGAAACGGCTGAGGATGTCGCTCAGATCGAAGGTCTCGACGTTGATGCCCGCGTTCTGCAGGGCGATCTCGTCAATACGCACCGTCTTAAATGCCGAGGTGCGCGCGCCGACAATACCGACGTTGAAGTTCTTCATGCCGTTGACCACGCGGCACACAGCGGCGAAATCATGCAGGTCTTTCTTGAAGCTGTCGCTGTCGGGAGCGCAGGTGAAATCCGTCGTCAGCGTGAAGGGGATCTTCGCCTGACGCAGCACATTGCACATCGCAAACTTGCCGCAATAGGCGTCGCGGCGATGCGCGAAGTCCATCAGACCCGCCTCGTCGGGGAACGCCTGCACCAGGATCGGCACGCCCGCATTCTTCAGCGCAACCAGCGCACCGTTTTCATCACCGAAGTTCGGCAGAGAAACGATCACGCCATCGAATTTCCCCTTGTTCTGTGCGAGGAAATCGGCAAAAATCTTACCCTCGGCGGGAGTCTCCACCGCGCCGTAGCGCATCTCGTCACTCTCGGCGAGTATGTAGTCGTAGCCGCACTCGTCCAGCACGCGGCACAATTCCTTGCGGGAATCGTCGATCAATTCTCCGGGGAAGAACCCACGGTTGGCAAAATACAATGCAAAAGTCATCTGTCATTCCTCCTTGTTATTTATAATTTCATTATAATAGCCATATTCGACAGAAAATAGTAAGAAAATTCCTCAGAATTAGTAAATTAGCCATTTCGCTGTAAAAAAATAGAAAATTATTGTCATCGGGATAAAAATACCTAGTTTCTCATTGACATTTGTGTTTTTTATCTTTATACTTGATATTGAAAGAGGTGATGAAAATGATTATCAATTACGATATTGAAACCATTCGCGAGTTTCTCAATCATTTTCATAAAATCACGAATGTCACCATCAGCTTTTGGGATAACGAGCTTAATCAGTTGATCTATCAACCGTGTGAGATGCCGGCCTTCTGCCGTATGATCAAGAGCTCTCCCGAGGGTGCGCGGCGGTGCTATCTGTCGGACACGCAGTTGTGCGGTCGCTGCCGCGATTCTCTTGCACCCGAGACACACAGGTGCCACGCGGGACTGGTGGATACGGCGGTGCCGATTATGTTCGAGGATAAGCTGTTCGGGTTTATTATGTTCGGGCAGGTGAAAGATCCGCAATATGCAAAGAACAGCGTAGAGGAGATCAAGCGTTTGGGTGACGAGCTCGGCTTGCCGACGGATGAACTCGTCGAGGCGTATGAGCAGTTGTATCGCTTTGACAGCGCGATGATCGACTCTGTTGCGAAGATCCTCACCGCGACGATGTATTACCTCTATTCTTCGGCCTGCAAGTTCACCGAGAGCGAACTGGTCGACCGCATCGATAAGTGGATCGACGACAACCTATCTGCGCCCATTTCGATATCCATTCTTTGCAACGAGTTTGACATCTCCAAGAATAAACTCTATGCGATCTGGAAGAACCGTTTCGGCATGACCATCGGTGACTATGTTTTGGAGCGACGGATGAAACGTGCCAAAAAGCTGTTGTTGCATGGAGATGACAAGATCAACGTCATCTGCGAGAAGGTCGGTATCCCCGATTACAACTACTTTTCCAAGGTGTTCAAAAAGTTCTATTCCATATCGCCCAGCGGGTTTCGCAAACGATATAAATGATGGGAAGAAAATCGAGTTTTGCGGGAATAATTTCACTAGTAAATCGCCCTCCTTTATTGTACAATGAACAAAAAGGAGGGCGATTTTTATGAATAAACTTGGCATTTTTATGAATTTCTGGGAGAAGAACTGGGACGCTGATCATGCGAAATACATCAAAAAGGCGGCAAAGATCGGCTTTGATGTGTTGGAGTTCCAGGCACAACCGCTGCTTGAGATGAGCGACGACAAGCTGCGCGATCTCAAAAAGATGGCGGATGAGGAAGGCATCGAGCTGACCTACAGCCTTGGTCTTGATCCCGCGTATGACGTGTCCTCGCCTGACGAGAAGATCCGTCTGGGCGGCGTGGATTACCTCAAGCGCATCGTTGAGCAGATCGGTAAGATGGACGGCACGCTGCTGTCGGGCGTCAGCTATGCGGGTTGGGGCAGCCCCTCGTATGTGATGAACGATAAGACCCCGCTGCTCGAGAACAGCCTCAAGAGTATGCGTGAGATCATCAAGGCGGCGGAGAACAACAACGTTACATACTGTGTTGAGGCGGTCAACCGCTTCGAGGGTTGCTTGATCAACACCGCGCAGGAAGCACTCGACTACGTCGCGCAGGTAGACAGCAAGAACATCGGTGTTCTGCTGGATACCTATCATATGAACATTGAGGAGAACAAGATCGGTGATGCGATCCGTCTGGTGGGCGACAAGCTGACCAGCTTCCACACGGGTGAGAACAACCGTACCGCTCCCGGTCGCGGTCACCTTGACTGGGATGAGATCTTCTCCGCGCTCAAGGACATCAACTATAAGAACCGCATCGTCTGCGAGCCCTTCGTGATGCAGGGTGGCGAGGTTGGTCGTGACATTAAGGTCTTCCGTGACCTGATCGCCGATCCCACCGAGGCGAAGATCGACGCCGAGGCGAAGTACATCCTTGACTTTGAGAAAGCGATGCTGACCAAGTACGGTATGGCGTAATTGCTATCATAACAACAAACAACCCCGACACCACGGTGTCGGGGTTGTTCTTTTAATTGAATTGTTTATTTCGTGCCAAACAGGCGGTCGCCCGCATCGCCGAGACCCGGGAGAATGTACCCGTTCTCGTTAAGACAACGGTCTAACGTAGATACGAACACGTGTACATCGGGGTGCGTTTCCGCGACGCGGGAAACACCCTCGGGTGCGCCGATGACGGCCATAAACTTGATATTCTTACAGCCGCGTTTTTTCAGCATCGTGATCGCATCGCAGGCACTGCCGCCGGTAGCCAGCATCGGGTCAACAACGATGACGAGCTTGTCCTCAATGCCGTCAGGCAGTTTGCAGTAGTACTCGCAGGGCTCGAGGGTCTCCTCGTTGCGGTACAACCCGATGTGACCGACGCGCGCCGACGGGAACAGCACGTGTACGCCGTTGACCATACCCAGACCTGCGCGCAGGATCGGGACGATCGCAATGGCGTTGTCTTTGACGACGCGCTGGGTGCACGTTTCGAGCGGGGTCTTGACCTCGCGCTCGGTGGTCGGCACATCCTCGCGCAGACACTCGAAGGTCATCAGCGTGGTGATCTCCTCGATCAGCTCACGGAACTCCTTCATACTGGTGTTTTCGTCCCGCAGGATGGCGATCTTGTGCTGAATGAGCGGGTGATCGAAGATGGTAACGTTATCGTAATGCTTCATATTACTCCTCTTCCTTAGCAACGCCCAGCTTACTCTTCTCTACCTTAGTGAGGATGGCGTTGGTGACGATGCCGATGATAAGTGCGGTCGCGATGGAGGTGATCTGGATGGTCGCGGCGACAGCACCGTTTTCTGCGAACATATAGGGGATCTGGATGGTCAGACCGCCGATACCCGAAATGAGGATCGACGCGACAACGAACAGGTTCTTATTATCCCCGAGATCGAGGTCCTTAAACATCTTAAGACCCGAAACAGCAATGAAGCCGTACAGCGTCAGACACACGCCGCCCATTACGCAGGACGGAATGGTCTGCAGAACGACCATAATGGGCTTGATGAAGGACAGGATGATGCACATAAAGGCGGTGGTGGTGATGGTTGCAACGGACGCGTTGCGGGTGATCGCCACACAGCCGACCGACTCGCCGTAGGTGGTGTTGGGGCAGATACCGAAGATCGTACCCGCGATGGAACCGACACCGTCGCCGAGCAGAGTACGCTTCAGACCGGGCTCCTTGATGAGATCGCGGTCGATGATGGAAGACAGGTTTTTGTGGTCGGCGATATGCTCAGCGAACACGACCAGCGCGACCGGCAGGAACGCGATGACCACTTCAACGATGCCGCCTGCATTGAGCAGAGTAGCATTCGGGTTAGCGGCGAGCACCTCGGCGGAGATGTTGCCGGTGGTCAGCTCCTTGAGACCTTCAAGCAACGCGAAGTGCGGATAGTCGATGATGGAGGTGATGCCCTTAAAGGAGCCGTCTGCCGCGATAAAGTTGTCGATAACAGGCTGGAAGTTGACGATCATCAGATAGTCGCTGCCCGTTGCCTTACCGATCAGCGTAAAGATGGTGGCAACAACATAACCTGCAATGATACCGAGAATAAAGGGGATGAGGCGGGGCATCGTATACTTTTTCTGTGTCGAGCAGATGACGATCACCAGGAACGCCACCAGACCGCAGAGCAATGCGACGAGGTTGTAGGAACCATAAACAGCTGAGGCGTTTGCCTTGACGATGTCACCCATCGCGGCACCCGCAAGGGACAGACCGATCAGCGCGACCGTCGGACCAATGATAACGGGAGGCATCAGCTTGTCCACCCAGCCGGTGCCGACAAAGTGAATGACGATCGCGATGACCACATACACGAGACCGGCGACGATGGATCCCAGAATGATGCCGCAATAGCCGTAGGCGAGCGCGACGCCGAGAGAACCGAGGAAAGCAAAGGAACTGCCGAGGAATACAGGGCTTTTAAACTTGGTAAAGAGCTGATAGACCAGTGTGCCGATACCGGCACCGAGGATAGCGGCAGGGATCTGCACGGGGATGCCGATGATGGTCGGCACGGCGATGGTCGCCGCGAGGATCGCCAGGAGCTGCTGCAGCGCGAAGATGAGCATTTGACCGAACTTGGGTTTGTCGTGGATGTCGTAGACCAGTTTCTTTTCCATAGATTTAACCCTCCTAACGTACTTATAAGGTGCAGGGGAAACCTAACACCTCATTAAATCTCATTCTATCACAGAATATGACGTATTTCAAACATTTCTTGCAATTTTCGACAAAAAATTTTTCGCGTTGTTACTAAAATTGGAAGAATTGCCTGTTTTTACCGTCCGCGGTATTCCTGTTTGATGATGTTCGCCATTTCCTCGGGAGATTCCACGCAGCCGCCTGCCAACCACAGCTTGATGACTGCGTTAAAGCCGTTGCGGAAAAATTCGATGTGGTATTTGACGTTATGCGTGCCGAATTCCTTTTCGGCACGCAGAGGATCGTACACGCTGATAAGATGGCTCTCATCATAGCACAGTTTAAAATAGGTTTTATAAAACAACTGATTTTCTTTAATATGGGTGAACATTTTGAATACACCGTCGCGTCCGTTCATATAATCGTAGTCGGTAAACAGGTCGGTGAATTCGCGCTCAAGCTTGCCGCGCACCTTGTCCGCGAGATCGTAGATGTCGATATAATTGGAATAAAAGGTGGTGCGGTTAAGCTCGGTTATCGCACAGATCTCCGACACCGAAATCTTACCAAGCTCCTTAGTCTGCAGCAGCTCGACAAAGGCTTTTTCGATCTTTTCCACCGACTCGCGGCGACGTTTATTGTTCTTGACGTTCATACTTCCTCCATTAACTCAACAGTTGTTGCAAAATTGATGATTGTTTTGTGTCCACAAGAGTAGTATACTACAAATGCAATAAAAGCACAACTGTTGTTTTAATGAAAGGAGAATGTTTGTGAAGAAAAGCAGTTTTGTGGCGATGATCCTTGGGACAGTGAGCGGCGTGTTGTTCGCGCTTGGGATGTGTATGGCACTGTTGCCGGAGTGGAATGCGTTTACCGAGGGTATCGTTTTCGGTGCGGTCGGTCTGGTGCTCGGTCTGGTTACGGTGTTTGTGTGGCGTAAGATGGAACACAAAGGACCGCTCAAGTGCAACAAGAAGACCGTGCTGACGGTGCTGTTCGGCGTGGTAGGTGCGCTGCTGCTCGGTGTCGGGATGTGCTTCTGTATGGTGTGGGAGAACATCGTTGTCGGTACGCTGATCGGGCTTGTCGGCATTGTGGCACTGCTCTCGCTTATTCCGATCGTCAAGGGCATCCGATGATCCGCGATCGGCTTGGCAAGACCACAGCGGTAAGTTTTTGCGCCAACTTCGCGGTCGGCGCGGTTCACGCGGCGGTCGGGTTGTCCACTCATTCGTGGTGGTTTATCACGCTGGGGGTATATTACATCCTGCTCAGCGTGATGCGTTTTGCCGTCCTGCAGATGGGGCACCGCAGCGACGGCGACACGGCGACCGAGCAGTTTGCCCGCCGCTTTACGGGGGTGATGCTCGTGCTGCTGGCGGTGTGCTTGGCAGGGACGGTGATCCTCGCGGCGGTGACCGATCGCGGAACAAAACATCACGAGATCGTGATGATCTCCATCGCGGTCTATACCTTTACCAAGGTGACGCTCGCTGTCATCCATCTGGTGCAGGCACGGCGATATCCGTCGCCTGCGTTCAAAACCTTGCGCAGTATCTCCTTTGCGGATGCGCTGGTGTCGGTGTTCTCCTTGCAACGCTCGATGCTGGTGACGTTTGAGGGAATGCGCGCGCAGGACGTACAACTGTTCAATATCCTAACGGGCAGCGGCGTGTGTATCGCGGTATTGCTGCTCGGTATTAATCTGATCGGAGGGAGGAATGTGACGATGGCAAAATCGCGTATGGTGAAAACGGGCGAGAAGATCGCCGAGGGCGTCGTTGGCGGCTACAAAAAGATCGAGCAGGGCGTGGTAGATGGCTATAAGGCGATCGAAAAAGGGGTTGTTGATGGCTATACAAAGCTGGAGGATAAATTCGTCGATCAATACCTGACGCGCGACGGCGAGACCGTCGAAGAAGCAAAGGCGCGCCTTAAAAAGCAGAACGAAGGGAAATAAAAACGGAACGGACACCTACGGGTGTCCGTTCTGTTTTTATGGTTGGATTATTCTACGAGTACAGGCTGTTTATCCGCGGATTTTTTGCTCGCGAGCGTGCGCACGGCGTGGATGATGCCGTAGATGAGCAGCACCGCGAGGAAGAACACGATGGGGTTGATGATCATCAGCGACCATTTCGGGATGATGCCCTGCTCGACCAGACCGATATACAGCGCATCCTCCTCGAGGAAGAACCAGTTGTGTTCCATTAAGATGTTGCCGAGCTTTGCCCACAGGGTAATGGCGACCAGTGCGACCGCGCATTTCCACGAATGGCGGATGTGCGGTCTCGCCGCACCGAGAGCGATGGTCAGCACGCCCCACGCGAGCTGAACGCCGTGATAGAACATCGTCTGTACCGCTTGGTAGCACCACGGCTCGCCGCTGCCGACTGAGGCGGGATAGCACAGATACATCAGCGG
>JAZOCG010000073.1:0-9150 GCA_045596345.1 Acutalibacteraceae bacterium | reverse complement strand
GAACTGGCACTGATCGAGAACTTACAGCGTGAAGACTTAAACCCGATGGAAGAAGCCCTCGGTTATCAGACGTTGATGGAGACCTATGGGATGACGCAGGAGCAGGCGGCACAGGTGGTGAATAAATCCCGCCCCGCCGTGGCGAATGCGTTGCGCCTGTTGCTGTTGCCGCCGTCGGTGGCGGATATGGTGGCTTCGGGTGCGTTGTCGGCGGGTCACGCCCGCACCGTGCTGGCGTTTGAGGGCGAGGATGCCCGCATCGCCGCCGCCGAAGCGGCGGTCGCGAAGGGGTTGTCGGTGCGCGAGCTGGAACGGTTGGCGAAATCCGCCAAGCGTGAGCCCAAGACCCCCAAAGCCCCCGCACATCGCGACAGCTTTTATGATGAGGTCGCGCTCGCACTGCGCGAGTCGCTCGGCAGACAGGTGAAGGTTACCGTCGGCGCGAAGGGTGGAACCCTGCAGATCGAGTTCTTTGACGCGGAGGATCTGCGCGCACTCGCGAACAAACTCAACGAAGAATAATTACGTTTAGTATAAACATAGTAGAATTATACAAAGAGGTATCGGAATGGCGACGGTGATCGAACAATATACCCTGCCGATCGAGGTAGCGAGCTACGATGTCGGGCCGGACAACCGCTTGCGGCTGTCCGGCGTCCTGCGTTATCAGCAGGAGGCAGGGGAGCGGCACCTGACCCTCGCGGGGTTGGGCTGGAACGCGCTCATCGAGCGGGGGATGGCGTTTGTTGTCTCGCGCTGGCACGCGCGGGTGGTGCGCTTACCGGAGATGGGCGAGCGGGTAACGCTGACGACGTGGCATCGCGAGCGCAAAGGCGCGCGGTTTTTGCGCTGTTATGAATGGCGTGACGAACAAGGCGCACTGTTGCTGTGCGGTGTGATGCAGTTTGCGCTGGTATCCACCGAGGATCACCGCCTGCTGCGCGGGGATGCGTTTGACCCCGGGGGGACGTTGCCGTCCCACGCGGAGAGCGTGGACTGCGCCGATCCCGTGCGGTATACATTGCCCGCCTTGACGGCGGCGCGCACGTACGCCGTCGGATGGTCGGATACCGACCGTAACCGCCATATGAACAACACCCGTTACGCCGATCTTGCGTGCGATGCCATCGCGGACAAGCTTGCGGGACACCGCGTGACCGATGTGCAGATGCATTTTGCGGGAGAAACGTTGCTCGGTGATGCGGTGACGCTGTCGGTCGGCGAGTCGGATGCAGTCTACGTGCAGGGCGACACCGCCCGCGGCACGTCCTTCACTGTTCGTGTGGAGTTGACCGACGATGGAGTTTACTGAAGCATTTGCGCGTGTGCGCGAAGGCGGCGACCGTGTCGGCGGCATCGGCATCTTGGGAGAGAAAACTCTGCACGCCACGCTCAAACTGTGGCTGGATGACGATCCGACGCACCACGAGATCCCGTTACCGCAAGGAAGTGTGGCGGACATCTTCGATGGCGAGCGGATAACCGAGATCCAAACCGCGAATTTCACCGCCTTACGTAAAAAACTGGAAAAACTGCTCGACACCTACCCTGTCACGGTGGTGCATCCGCTCGTGCGGGTAAAATGGGTGAGCTGGATCGACCCCGCCACGGGGGAGATCACCAAGCCTCGCCGCTCGGGACGTCGCGGGAGCTTTACCGACGCGGGTAAACAGCTTATTTATCTTCTGCCGTTGCTCGGACACCCAAACCTCGCGGTGCGGCTCGTCCTGCTGGATGTCGAGGAGCAACGCTTGCTCGACGGGTGGGGGAATGGCGGCAAGCGCGGCTGTCACCGCGCGGAACGTCTGCCGCTCGCCCTCGGCGAGTCGGTCACGCTGACAAGCCCCGCCGACTACGCGGCACTGTTGCCGCCCGAACTGCCCACGCCGTTCACGGCGACACAGTTCGGCAAAGCCGCCCGTCTGCAAGGGCGGAATTTACAAGGCACACTCAAGGTATTGGTTGCCCTCGGCGTGCTTCGCCGTGAAAAAGACGGGCAAAAATACCAATACTATACTGTGTAACACACCGTCAGTTCGAAACCATCCTGACGTAAAACAAAACTAGGGAGCGATTTTAATGAAAACACAGAAAACCATCCGCACACTTACCACCGCTGCGTTAATCGTCAATGTATACGGTGCTCACCGTTTTCCTTGCGCCGCTGTCCTACGGGTTGGTGCAATGTCGCCTGTCGGAAGCACTGACCGTCCTTGCGGCGTTCACCCCCGCGGCGATTCCCGGTCTGACCGTTGGGTGCGCCTTGTCCAACCTCATTGGGCTGAGCACGGGTGCGAATATTGCGGGCGCGGTGGACGTTCTGCTCGGACCGCTCGCGACGGGTGTCGCGGCGTGGCTGACGTGGGCGTTGCGTGATCGGCGGGTCGGCGGTCTGCCGTTGTGGTCGACCTTACCGCCCGTGGTGACCAATGCTGTGGTGATCGGCACCGAACTCGCGGCGGTCGCGCCGCAGTTTACAGCGGAGATCTGGTTTATTCAGATGGGGCTGGTCGCAGCGGGACAGCTCGTTGCTTGTGTCGGCGGCGGCTTGCTCGTCGCTCGCGGTCTGCAAGTCAGCGGACTGGATAAACGGTTGTAATTCTTTACTGTCTGTATAATTAATATAAGATTATACAAAAGAGGTCAAATATGAACGCTTTTTGGAAACATTATGGGCGTGTGGTATGGCTGATGGCGGGGATCGTCCTGCTGTCGGCTGTGGTCACGGCGTTCACGGGCAAGGTTGGGTTACCGCGCCGCGATAAGACGGTGGTGACCGCGACCTATCCGCTGTATGTTGCGGTGGAGAATATCCTCGGTGACACCGCCGCGATCACCGTGGAAAATCTCACAGGCACGGCGGCGGGTTGTCTGCACGACTATCAGTTGTCGCCCGCCAATCGCATCACGCTGGAGAACGCCTCGCTCGTTTTGCTCAACGGTGGCGGTGCGGAGGGTTTTCTCGACGATACGCTCGCGGGCTTGCCCGATCTGCCGACGGTGGATACCTCGGCGGGGCTGACTTTGCTCGAGAGTTGTCATGACCACGATCATCCGCACGGCGACGAGCCGACCGACGGTGAGCACGCCCACGCGCAAAACGAACACGTGTGGGTGAGCCCTACCCGCTATGCCGCACAGGTGGCGGCGGCGACCGAGGCAGTGTGTGCGCTGGATCCTGCAAACGCCTCGACCTATTCCGCAAACGGTGAGGCTTACCGTCAGCGGGTGTTGGCGGTGGGTGCGCGCTTGCGCGCGGCGGCACAACAACTGCCGAGTAAGAACTGCATTATTTTTCACGATTCACTCGCGTATCTCGCGGATGAGTTGGGCTTGACGGTCGTCGCGTCGCTTCACGTTGGCGAGCAGTCGGGGGTATCCGCCGCCGATCTCGCGGCGGCGCAGCAGGCGGTGGTAGATGACCCCGACATCCTGTTGCTATATGACAGCCAATATACCGTCCGTTATACCGCCATTGATACGCTCGTCCCTGCGGATCGTGTGCTGACGGTGGATACCGCCGTGCTCGGACACGGACGCGCGAGCGATTGGCTGGACGCGATGACCGATAACGCGATACTATTGGAAAACAGCAAAGGGGGAGAGCTATGAGCGGCTGTGGTCTGCATTGTCTGAAGATCAACAACATCACCGTACGCGTCGGCGATGCCGTGCCTGTACGGGATGTCAGTCTGCACGCGCACTGCGGCGAGATCACGGCGATCATCGGGCGCAACGGCGCGGGCAAAAGCACGCTGTTCAAGGCGATCCTCGGTGAATTACCCCACACGGGCGAGGTGGTTTTTACGGGACACGGCGGCACGCCGACCAAGGTACGCCCCCGTATCGGATACGTCCCGCAAAGCCTGAACATTGACGCAGGCTCCCCTGCGACGGTGTTGGATGTGGCACTGACCTATTCTTCTCGCCGTCCCGTGTTCCTGCCCGTGCCAAAACGCCTACGCCGCGAGATCGAGGCACATTTTGCCCGTTTTTCGGCGGACGGCTTGTTGGATAAGCAGGTCGGACGGCTGTCGGGCGGCGAACTGCAACGTGTATTGCTTGCGCTCGCGACCCGCCCGCATCCCGATATGCTGTTGCTCGACGAGCCGGTGTCGGGTGTCGATCGCGCGGGGTTGGAGGAGTTTTACGCACTGCTCGAACAGCTGCGACAGGACGATATGGTGATTTTGCTCATTTCCCACGATCTTGGCTATGTTCGCCGTCACGCGGATCGCGTGGTGTTGCTCGACGGTGAGGTGCTCGCCTTGGGCGCGCCCGAAACGGTGTTTGCCTCGCCCGCCTTTCATGAGGCGTTCCCGACGGGAGGTGAGGGCTGATGGAGTGGCTGTTGTCTTGGTGGCAGTACGATTTTATGCGTACCGCGCTGTGGGCGATCTTACTCATTGTGCCGCTGCTCGCCACCCTCGGCACGTTGGTGGTGAATAACGGGATGTCTTTTTTCTCCGATGCGCTGGGTCATTCCGCGCTGACGGGCGTGGCGATCGGCGTGTTGCTCGGGGTGAGCGACTATTCGCTGATTATGGTGGTGTTTGCGGTGGTGTTTGCTCTGCTGATGAACCGTGTCCGCCATTCCCGCATCGCTTCCACCGATACCGTTATCGGGGTGTTTTCCGCTGTCGGGGTGGCACTCGGTCTGGTGCTTCTTTCCCGCGGCGGCAATTTCGCCAATTATCAAAGTCTGCTCATCGGCGACATCCTCAGCATCACCCCGCGGGAACTGTGGGTGCTGGGCACGGCATTGGCTGTCACCGCCGTGTTGTGGCTTATATGCTTTAACGGCTTTCACGCGGTGAGCGTCAGCCCCGCGGTCGCCCGCAGTAAGGGCGTGCGCGTCGGTCTGCTCGACAATTTGTTTGTCGTGTTGGTCGCGGTGGTGGTGATGCTCGCGATCCGTTGGGTGGGACTGTTGCTCATCAACGCGATGCTCATTCTGCCCGCCGCCGCCGCGCGTAATGTGGCGCGCAGTATGCGTAGTTATCATCTGCTTAGCTTGATCTTCGGGCTGTTTGCGGGTGTGCTTGGATTGCTGTTGTCCTATTATAATGCGGTCGCAACCGGTCCGACCATCATTCTCGTGATGGCGGCGGTGTTCTTCGGTACGTTTGCGATGCGTAGAAAATAATACGAAAAACCCCCGATCGGTTGATCGGGGGTTTACTTTATGTATAAACGAACAATAAATTTACAATTCGTTTATATCAAATATCCTTAACGTAGCAACGGCGGCGTTTGTGCTGTTCCTTGTCGAACATTTTCCACTGCGCGAGGATCTTACTGTTGGTTTCCAGCATCGGTCCTGTTTCCGCGTAGCGGATGCCCATCTTGCTCGCGCCCTTCATCATCTCGTCGAGGATGATGGCGTTGAGCCCCGCGCCTTGCAGGTCGGGGCGCACTGCGATGAGGAACAGGTCGACGGTGTCGTTCTTGGTCAGTGCGCGCAGCACGCCGATCCACCCAAAGGGGAGGAAGCGACCGCGCGATTTTTGCATCGCCGCTGCCATTGACGGAGCGCACACGCCGAGCGCAACCATCTCGCCCTGTTCGTCTTCGACAAAGCAGGTGGTCTTGGGGGAGAGCAACGGCAGGAATTTGTTGGAATATTTTTTAACCTGCTTATCGGTCAGCTCCACCGCGCTGTACAGCGGGGCGTAGGCTTTGTTGATGAGCTCGAATGCCCGCGGTATGATCGGGATATAATCGAGGCGGGTGCGCACTTTGATGACGCGCAGCTTGCGGCTGCGTTTGACGTGCTCCGCGATACGGTGCAGTTTTTTCGCCAGGTCGCTGTCGGGATCGGGTGCATGCAGCTTATACTCGATCCAGTCGGTGTCTTTGCAATAGCCGAGACGCGCGAGATGGTCGTTGTAGTAGGGATGGTTGTAGTAGGTGATGAACATACTGCGCTTGTCGTAGCCGTCGACGAGCATCCCCTCGCGGTCCATATCGCACCAGCCCAAAGGTCCGTGTACCTGTGTGCACCCTTTCTCTGCCGCCCAGGCTTCCACCGTCGCGAACAGCGCGTCGGACACGGCGGGGTCGTCGATGAAATCCACCTGCGTGAAACGCATGCGATTGGTGCCCCAGGTGGCGTTGGATTTGTGGCTGAGGATAGCACCGATACGCCCGACGATTTCGCCGTCGCGCTCGGCGAGCCAACAACGGGACTCGCAATAGTCAAAGGCGGGATTTTTCTTCTTATCCCAGTCTTCGAGATCGTCCCCGATCATCGCGGGGACGAAATAGGGGGAATCTTTGTATAACTGATTGGGAAAATCAACAAAACGGCGCAGATCACGCTTGGTTGTGACCTCGCGAATGGTGACGGTTTCCGTCACCGCGCGGGTTGCTTGTACTGTGGGCATTCTACCACTCCTCTCGCGCCGCTGTTGCCGCAGGCGGCGCATACAAGTGTTATTTTACCCTTTTTTGCGAATTTTGTCAATGTTTCGCGGTGCATCCATAGCCGAAAACCCGCTGCCGAGCACCTCGTCGGCGGTGAGCAGCAGCATAAACGCTTCGGGGTCGGCGGTAGACACCACTTGTTTGAGGGCGAACAGTTCGGTGCGGCGCACCGCGCAGAGGATCACCTGTTGCGCCGAGCCGGTAAACCCGCCGACACCCGACAGCAGTGTCACGCCGCGCCGAAGCTCCTCAAGGATGCGGCGGGTGATGACGTTGTGGCGGCGGCTGATGATGAGTACCGTCTTTCCGCGCCGTCCGCCGTAGACCAGACGGTCGGTGATGAGGGATGCGACATAAACCAGGATGATGGCGTAGAGCGGGCTTTCGAGTTCGCCGTAGACGAGCGCGGACAGCGCGATGACGCCGCCGTCAAGCAAAAAAATCAGTTTGCCGATCGGGATGTGCGGCCAGCGTCGCTCCAGCAGGCGCGCGACCACCTCTGCACCGCCCGTGGTGGCACCGCGTGAGAGGATAAGTCCAAGCCCCGTCCCCGTCAGCACCCCGCCGAATATCGCGGCGAGCAGGCGGTCGCCCGAAAAGGGCGGCACCAGTACCGTCAGCGTATCGATCACCACCGAGGACAACGCCAGTCCGAGCAGAGTGCGCGCCGCAAACGCTCGTCCGAGTCGCCACCACGCGATGAGAAGCAGGGGAATATTGGCGGCGATGGTCAGGCTGCCGATCGGCAGCTCCCACAAATAATGCGCGAGGGTGGCAAGCCCCGTCACCCCGCCTGGTGCGATGTTGTTCGGCGCGGAAAACAGCGCGATGGATAACCCAAAACACACACTGCCAACGCCGATATACAGTGCGTCGACCGCCGCGCGGCGGAAGGAATGGGATGGTATCATAAAAATCCCCCTTTTTTCACAGTTTGCCCGTGAACGGGGGAAAAATCCAAAAAACCGCGCTTGTCGCCATCGTATATTACAACGATACGGCAAGCGCGGTCAATTGTTTATTTCTCCACGCACAGCGCGAACAGTTCGCGTACGCGGTCGATGCGGTCGGACAGGTATAAATAGCCAAACAAGGCTTCCAGCCCCGTGGCGTTATGGTAGTCCGCGCCTGAGCGGGCGGTGTGGGCGTTGCGCCCGCGTTTGAACACGGCTTCTTCCTGCTCGGTGAGTAAGGGCAGAATGCGTTTGATGGCAGCAGCCTGCGCCTCGGCGCGCACCTCGCGCACCGCCAGGTGGTGCAGGTCGTTGACGGGACGGTTTGCCTGCGACAGCACTCGCTCACGCACCATCAGACTGTACACGCCGTCGCCGACAAACGCCAGCGCGAGCGGGCTGAGGGTGTGGACGTCCACGTCCATAGGATATAAACGATCCATACTGTCCACCTACCTTAGTTCACGAACTCAAACTCGAGATCGTAGATGCTGACGGTGTCGCCTTCCTGTACGCCCGCCTCACGCAGAGCGTCAATGACACCCGTGCCTTGCAACAGACGCTCAAAGTATTGCAGTCCCTCGTCGTCGGCGAAGTTGATGCCGCGCAGAATATTGAGCAGCCACTGTGCCTCGACAAAGAACACGCCGTCGCGGTTTTGGATGTTGACACCGCGGTTTTCTACCGCGTCGATGTCGGGGAGCACCTCCGCCTCTGCCTCAAATCGGCGGATGGGGGGGAGTTTCCCAAGCTCGATGCCGAGATGGCGAATAAGCTCGTCGGTGCCGTGGGCGATGGGTGCCATCAGCGGGAAATAGGCGTACCCGCGTTCTGTCATCGCCGCCTCAAACAACGCGAGCTGCTCGTCGGTCGCGAGGTCGCATTTGTTGCCCGCGACGATCATCGGGCGTTGTGCCAAATCGGGATTAAACTTTTCGAGTTCCTCGTTGATGGTGTCGAAGTCGGCGAGCGGGTCGCGCCCCTCGCTGCCCGACACGTCCACGATGTGTACAAGCATACGGCAACGCTCGACGTGACGCAAAAACTCGTGACCGAGCCCCACGCCTTCGCTCGCGCCCTCGATGACACCGGGGATATCCGCCATCACAAACGCCGCGCCGATCGGCGGGCGCACCACGCCGAGTACGGGGGTGATGGTGGTGAAATGGTAGTTGGCGATCTCGGGTTTTGCTTCGCTGACGACCGAGATGAGGGTGGATTTCCCCACGTTCGGGAAACCGACCAACCCCACGTCCGCGAGCAGTTTAAGCTCCAGACGGATCTCTTTCTGTTCGCCGGGGATGCCCGGCTTGGAGAAACGGGGCACCTGACGGGTGGCGGTGGCAAAATGGCGGTTTCCCCAGCCGCCGCGACCGCCGCGTGCCGCGACAAACGGCTCGTCGCCCGAAATATCCGCCATTAAGCGACCTGTTTCGTTGTCGTATACCAGCGTGCCGCGCGGCACTTTGATGACACAGTCCTCGCCGTTGCGCCCCGAACAGCGGTTAGTCCCACCGTTCTCGCCGTGAGTGGCGGCGTATTTACGCTGATAGCGGAAATCGGACAGGGTGTTCATTCCGTCGTCCGCGACGAACAGGACGCTGCCGCCCTTACCGCCGTCGCCGCCGTTGCCGGCTTTGATCTTAATAATGGCTTTATCGACAAACATCGGGTTTCCCCCTTTCTGGATAGTAGATGTTAGATATTAGACGGTAGATGATGGGCTTGTACAAATCGAAAATGCTATCGTAGAGGCGACTATCGATCGCCC
>JAZOCG010000072.1:0-3857 GCA_045596345.1 Acutalibacteraceae bacterium | reverse complement strand
TAAATAAAACTTGACAATATAAAAATACTGTGGTATTGTAATATGGAACTAACAAAGGAGGTTTATAAAAATGGAAAATGAAAAGAAAAATGGGCTTTTACTATTCTTGGTAAGCTCGCTTGGGAAGTCAGTAATGATTATTACGTTGTATGTTATCATCTTATTGTTTTTCGCTTTTATACTTGAAGTGATTAATGTACCGGTTATTGCGGTGATAGCAACGTTCTTTTTTGCGTTTTTTGGATGGAAAGCATTGAGCAAAATTACGCCTGACATATTCCTGATTATGCCGTTGGTCGGTTGGTTAATCTTTTTCGCGGTAAAAGGTGTGCTGTCGGTTGTGGTTGGCGTTTTTGTCACACCTTTTGTTATTGCCAAAAAGATCACAATGACAATACAGCGAAAAATAGGAATTTAATGACAGTTAAAAAATCAACCTTTGCATACTGGTGTATTACTATGTTGATTTGAAGCAGGTTCCCGATCAAGTGGTAAACAAAGCGGCTTCGGCGTTAGTGCCGAAGCCGCTTTTGCGTGAGCATATTTTTCGCCCGACAGCGTATACTCCCATTGAGGTGAGGTTATGAAACGAAGTGTGTCGTTTTGGTCCTTTTTGGGGTTTGTGTTTGTGTCGGTGGCGGGTACGCTGCTGCATTTTCTGTACGATTGGCTTGGGCAGAGTGCCGTCGTTGGCGTGTTTTCCGCGGTGAACGAGTCGATTTGGGAGCATATGAAGCTGCTGTTTGTTCCGTTGGTGGTTTTCGCGGTGTTCGAGAGCCGCTTTCTCGCGGATGAATATGACAATTTTTGGTGCATCACACTGCTGTCCACGGTGGTGGGGCTGCTTGCCATTCCGATGCTGTATTACACCTACACGGGCGCGCTCGGGGTGCAGGCGGACTGGTTTAACATCGCCATCTATTTTATCGCGACAGCACTGGTGTTTTTGGTGAAAGCGAAGCTTCTGCGCGAAGGATTTGCGTGCGGCTTGCCGACCACGGCGGCGATCGCGGGGTTGGTCTTTTTGGCAGTGCTGTTCGTCACGTTCACCTTCTTGCCGCCGCACATTCCGCTGTTCCGTGATCCGATGGACGGCACCTATGGAATACAATAAACCCAGCCGTCACGGTTAATTCCGTGACGGCTGGATTGTTTTTTAAAACAATACGTTATTTTCCGGGAAGACGGGTTCGCAGGTGACGTGTATATGCAGCTTGCGCAAAATGGACTCGTCGCCCGAATGCAAAATTTGGGTGGCATGCAGTTCGCAGGAACGAAGCTTTGGCAACTGCGCGACCGCCTTGGCGGCGACGGGGTCGCTCGCGGCACAAATATACAGCGCGGTGAGCGCATCATCCAGTTTGAGCGCGCTCGAGCGACTGCTGAGGAGGTTTGTCTTAAGATCGATGACCGGCTCGAGCACCGCAGGGCTCATCAGCAGCGTGCTCTTCGGAATATCGGCGAGCACCTTAATGGCGTTGAGCACCGCGCCCGAGCAGGCGGAGAGCAGTTTGGTCGCCTTGCCGGTGATGATACGTCCGTCGGGCAGTTCGATCGCCGCGGCAGGAGCACCTGCGCGGGCACTCTTGTCGAGTGCGGGCTCGACGACCGCACGGTCGGTTTGCTTGAGGTCGAGCTGCTGCATAATACCGCGCAGTTTCTCGACGGTTTCTTCCTTTTCGCGCCCCATACGCAGATCGGTCAGCCCTTTGTAATAGCGGCGGATGATCTCCTGGTAGCTCGCTTCGCGGCACGCCTCGTCGTCGGTGATGGCGTAGCCCGCCATATTGACGCCCATATCCGTCGGACTGCAGTAGAACTTATCGTTGCCCGTGATACGCGCGAGGATGGTGTGTACGATGGGGAAGGCATCGACGTCGCGGTTATAGTTGACGGTGGAAACACCGTAAGCCTCGAGATGGAACGGATCGATCATATTGACATCCTGCAGGTCGGCGGTTGCCGCCTCGGAGGCGAGGTTGACGGGGTGCTTGAGCGGCAGATTCCAGATCGGGAAGGTCTCGTATTTGCCATAGCCCGAGACGATGCCGCGCTTGTGCTCGTGGTATACCTGCGACAGGCAGGTGGCGAGCTTGCCGCTGCCCGGACCGGGGGCGGTGACGACGACCAGCGGTTTGGTGGTTTCGATATAGGGGTTGGCACCGTAACCCTCGTCGCTGACGATGTAGTCAACGTCCGCGGGATAGCCCTTGATGGGGCGGTGGATATAGTTGCGGATGCCGAGGGCATCGAGCTTATGCTTAAATTGGTCGGCGGCGGCCTGTCCCGTGTAGCGGGTGATGACGACACTGTTGACCGAGATACCCATATTGCGCACCAGATCGATCTGACGAAGCAGGTCAAGATCGTAGCTGATGCCGAGATCGGCACGGATCTTATTCTTTTCGATATTATCGGCACTGATGCAAAAGACGATCTCTGCCTGATCCGCCATCGAGCGAAGCAGACGGATCTTCGCGTCCGGCTCGAAGCCGGGCAACACGCGCGCGGCGTGATAGTCGTCGAACAGTTTGCCACCGAATTCCAGATACAGCTTGCCGTCGAATTTGGACATCCGCTCGAGGATATGCTCGCGCTGTTTTTGCATATACAGGTCATTGTCGAAACCTTTTTTCATTCCGTCACCCCACATACAACAAACTATATATTAGGATACCACATTTTAAATGGATAAACAAGGCAAAATTCCGTTTTTCTGCGCGAAATTTGCAGAAATTTTTCCTGTGTAAAAAAAACTTGTCATTGCGCGGGTTTTCATATATAATAAGACTTGGTATGGTCTGCGTTTGTGCGGAGCGTACACGATGGAAAAGAAAAGGGGGCGACCGTATGCGCTTTGGCGAGCTTGTCGGCAACGAGCGGGTAAAACGGCAGTTGTCGGCGGACATTGACGGCGGACGGTTTCCCCACGCATTGCTAATTGAGGGCGAGATCGGCAGCGGTCGCCGCACGTTAGCGAGGGCGATCGCCCGCGCGGCGGTGTGCGGTGGGGAGGGAGAGCGTCCCTGCGGGGTGTGTGATGCTTGCCGCAAGAGCGAGCACCCCGACATCACCGTGTACGGTGAGGATGCGACGATCTCGGTGGATATGGTGCGTGATCTGCGGCAGGAGGCATACGTGATGCCGAATGAGGCGTCACGTCGCGTGATGATTCTCGTGAACGCACAGACGATGCTGCCGCCCGCCCAGAATGCGCTGCTCAAAATTCTTGAGGAGCCGCCTCGCCACGTGCTGTTTATCCTCATTTGCGAAAATCGCACCCAGTTGCTCGAGACCATCCGCTCGCGCTGTGTCTGCGTGACAATGGAGTCGGTGGACTGGGAGGAGGCAGCACCTCTGCTGCGTGCGCGATTACCGCGTGCGGATGAGCAGGAGCTGATGCGTGCGCACAGCCTGTTCGGCGGTCGCATCGGACGCGTGATCGACGGGATGCAGGACGGCACCTTTCGCCGTGTACTCGAATTGACGCCGCAGTTTGCACAGGCGGTCATCGCGCCGACGGAATGGGAGCTGTTGCGTCTGACGGGCGCACTCGAAAAGGATAAAGAACTGACCGTGGGTGTGTTGTCGGGGCTGTCGCTGGTGTTTCGCGATGCGCTGACGCTGTCCTATGGCGGGCAGGCGTGTCTTTCCAGTTCGCCCGAGGTGGCGAGGAAGCTGGCGTCCCGTCTGTCGGGTAAGCGGCTGATGGCGTTGTTGCAGCAAGTAAGCTCGCTGCAGCAGGCACGGCAACGCAATATGAACAATACGCTGTTTCTCACCCGTTTGAGCGCGTGTCTGCGCGAAGCGGCTGAGGGTACGTGATGATAATAAAGAAAGGTTGACATCAATATGGC
>JAZOCG010000071.1:0-4631 GCA_045596345.1 Acutalibacteraceae bacterium | reverse complement strand
GCTAATACTGCTGACGCTGTATGTCGGTCTGTGCGATGAAAAGAACGCCGCTTTTGGACTGCTGTATAAACTGGCAGACATCGTGCTGGTGCTCACGGTCGTGTCGCTTGTCTGCTACGTGTGCGGCACCTGCCTCGGCCTATTGCCCGGTGCGCGGGATACCACCTATTTCTGGGCGAGCGAGACCCGCACCTGCACCACCTATTATCATCTCTATTATGAAGCACAGACGGTGGACATCTTCGGGTTCCACCTTGTGCGCAACTGCGGCATCTTCACCGAAGCCCCCGGCTTCGCGGTGTTCCTCATATTCGCGCTCGCTACCGAGATATTCCTGCGGAGCAAAGCGCGTCTGTGGCGTATCGGTGTGTTGTGCGCCGCGATCCTCACCACCTATTCCACCAAAGCGATCCTCATCGCGGTGGTGGTGTTCGGTCTGCAATACCTCATCACCACCCCCCGCACGATTTTGTGGCGGCGGTTTAAGATGGTGGTCGTTCCCGTGGTGTGTGTGACCGTTGCGGCGATCGCGATCATTCTGTTAAAGGATAAAATGAACACCGATTCCTTCTTCATCCGTTTGGATGACCTGTTTTCCTCGCTCAAGGCGTGGCGGACAAGCCCCATTTTCGGCACGGGCTATTATAATGACGACTCCGTCATCGCGCAATTTGCCTATCCCCGCCCGAACAACGGGTTGAGCATGGGACTGCCCGTATTGCTCGCACAGGGCGGCTTGTTCCTCGTCGCTTTCTATATCGGCGCGGCGGTGACCTGCACCGCTCGTCTGAGCGGCTACCCGCGGCGACAGATGGCGAGCTTTTTCGTCACCTATTTTGTTTTAATGTTTGTATCCAATATCCCGTTCAGCTTCTTGGCTATGCTACTGCTGGCGTTCTCCGTCGAGGGCGCACGCCAGTCGCGCCGTTTCGCTGAGTAAAAAACACCGACTTTGAAACGAAAGGAGGGACCTTGATGCCCGGCGGCAATATTCGGAAGAATTATATCTATAATCTGATGTTTCAGATCTTCTCCCTGCTGATCCCCCTCGTCACCGCGCCACATCTGTCGCGTGTGCTGATGGCGGACGGTATCGGCACATACAGCTACGTCAACTCCATTGCCACCTACTTCTCGTTATTTGCGGCATTGGGTCTGTCCTCCTACGGTACGCGAGAGGCTTCCCGCGTACGCGATAACCCGCGCAAGACGTCAAAGCTTTTCTGGGAGCTGAGCATCATCCGCTTAGCATCCACCCTGCTGTGTATGGGTCTGTATCTCGGAATGATCCTCGTCACGGGCAGTGATATGCGCCTCTATCTCGCCGCAGGTCTGGTCATCCTCACCGTCGGCGTGGATTGCACGTGGTTCTTCCAGGCAATGGAAAATTTCAAGATCCTGATGATGCGAAACTTCGTCGTCAAGTTCATCAGCGTTGCTTGCATCTTCCTGTTTGTCAACGGTCCGGAGGACCTGACGCTGTATTTTATCATCCAGGGCGGCGGTATGCTCATCTCCAACCTGGTGCTGTATGCCCAACTGTTCAACATGCTCGTTCCGATACCGCCGCGCAAGATGCGTTTCGGTCATCATATCCGCGAGACGCTGGTGTATTTTATCCCCACCATCGCCACGTCGGTGTATACCCTGCTCGACCGTACGATGATCGGTCTTATCACCAAGGATATGGCAGCCAACGGCTACTATGAGCAGGCACATAAGATCGTCAATATGCTGATGACCGTCATCACCTCCCTCAACGTGGTCGTCGGCGTGCGCACCTCCTACCTGTTCGGAAAGAACAAGAAAAAGGAGATTCGTCAACATATTTACCGCACCTTCCGCTTCGTGTATATGTTGGCATTCCCGCTCACGGTGGGGCTGATGGCGTGCGCGGCGGATTTCGTGCCGTGGTTCTACGGTGACGGCTACGAACCGACCATCCCGCTGATGGTGGCATTCGCGCCGTTGCTGTTCATTATCGGCACGAGCAACGTGCTCGGCTCGCTGTATCTTACCCCGAGCGGACAACGTGCACGCAGTAACCGCGCGATCATTATCGGCGCGGTGTGCAATTTCCTGCTCAACCTCATTCTCATCCCCCTATTCGGCGTGTACGGCGCGGTCGCCGCCTCTCTGGCGGGGGAGATCGTCATCTCCGCGTTGTATATGTCCTTCTCCGCACGGTTTGTTTCTATAGCGAAGGTGCTCGGTATCGCTCTGCGATATCTGCTGTTGTCCGTCGGTATGTTTATCCCGACCTATTTCGTCGGGCACGCCCACGAATCCACTGTGTGGACAACCCTCTTACAGGTTGCGGTCGGTATGGTTACCTATGCCGTTCTGCTGATTGCCACCCGTGATCCCGCCTGGCTGGATGCCAAGAATTTCCTGACCAAGAAGTTGAAAAAATCTTCGGAATAAAAAGGAGAACCGTATGCAGTTAGACAACGATTTTCTCAAGGAAGAGCAGCGGTGCGGATTCACCGTGTCCGCCGAAATGAAAAAGGTCTGGGCAGTACAGTTGGAATTGCTGGAGCTGTTTCAAGACGTGTGCCGTCGCCACGGACTGCGGTATTTTGCCTCGGGCGGCACCTTGCTCGGCGCAATTCGTCACAAGGGCTATATCCCGTGGGATGACGACATCGATATTATGATGATGCGCGAGGACTATGACAAGCTGCTCGCCGTCGCGCCGCAGGAGTTTCCTGCACCCTATTTCTTCCAGACGGTGTGGAACGACGAAAAATACAGCCGCGGACACGCGCAGCTGCGCAACAGCAATACCACCGCCATCCTCGCCGAGGAAAAGGGATGTTTCCCGTTTAATCAAGGGGTGTTTATCGACATCTTCCCCACCGACGCCGTACCGGACAATGAAGAAGAACGCGCTAAGCAGCGCGCCGATATCCGTCTGTGGGAGAAACTGCTTAACGTGACGGTGCGCTACCCCGCCAACGCCTATAAAAGTCTGCCGAAAAGCATCCTGCACGCAATCGCCTCGCTTATCCCGTATCGTTTCTTCATCCGTCAGAAGGAGAAAGCGTGTACCCGCTATAACGGGCAGGGAATGAAGCGGGTCGGGCTGATCAGTTTCCTCGCCGACGATGAGCGGCTGATCTTCCCCGCAGAAGCATTCGACAACGTGCTGACGGTGCCGTTTGAAGGGATCACCATCGACATCCCTGCCGATTATGATACCTTGTTGAGCCATCAGTACGGCGACTATATGACAATGAAGAAGGAAAACTCCTACCACGGCGGTATCATTTTCGACACCGAGCGCAGTTACCTCGATTATCTGCGATAATACGAAAGGACGGTTTAGCCATGGATGCCAACCCTCGTTATGAAACGGACGATATCATCATCAACTTTCGCGACCTGATCGTCTATATATTGCGCCGGTGGCGCAGTATTCTCGTCGGCGTGCTGGTTGTCACGCTGTTGCTCGCGGGAGCAACATTCGTCAAGGATCAACGCGCATATGACAACGCCCTCGCCGCCGAACAGGAACACTCAGCGACCGTTCAGCTCGACGATGCCTCGCGAGCAAACGCCGAGCAGGTCATCCATTATCAGAAACTGTATGATGCACAGGTGGCGTATAACCGCGGATCTCTGCTGATGATGATCGACCCGACCGCTGTGCCGACGCAGACGCTGTCCTACGTAATTTCGGGCGAGCAGGCGTATGCCGCGGCAGCGGTATACCAGACACATATCAACTGCAGTGAAACGTTTGCCGATCTCGCTAACGCCGACACAATGGCGATCAAGCCGATGTATATTACCGAGCTGATCTCCTCGTGGTTGCAATCGGACAACGGCGCGGATGCGATCGCCGATCACGTCATCCTCAACTTTAAGATCGTCGCCCCGACCAAGGAACTGGGCGGTGACATCGCCGCCGAGCTTAAACGGCAGATGACCGCGGTGAAGACGTCCGCCGACAATATCGGTACACATACACTGCGCTTGATCGCGCACACACAGCAGATGACCGTTGACAATGGGCTCAAAACCACCCAACAAAACAACCTGAGCAACTGCACCAACTTACACAACAATCTCAAGAACGCCAAAGACGCACTGACGGGTGCCGAGAAGGCTTATATCGAGCAGATGAGTGCCCTCGACAAGGAACACAACACCGCCGCGCCGACCCCGCCCTCGATCAGCAAGAAGATGGTGGTGCTCGGTGTTGTCGCAGGTCTGGTGCTGATGGCAGGCATATATGCACTCGGGTACGTATTCAGCCGCAAGGTGAAATCCCGTGAGGATTTCACTGAGCGTTACGGTGTGTTCGTGTTCGGCAATCTTGCCGCCGACGATAAGAAGCCTTCGCTCACCGAGCGGTGTCTGCGCCGTGTGTTCTTTAAGAAGGACACAAACAATGCCACCCTCGCCCAGCGGCAACTGCTTTTATCGGCACGCGCCGCCCTCGGCGACAAATCCGATGCCTCCGTACTGGTTATCGGCAGTGCGCTCAGCGATAACGCTGCTAAACTGTTCGCCCCGCTTAAAGAAGCGGCGGCAAAGCAGGGGATCGTCCTCGATACCCTGCCCGGCGCGTTGACCGATGCGACCGCATTCGATCAGCTCACCAACGCCGATGCCGTTGTGCTCGC
>JAZOCG010000070.1:0-4758 GCA_045596345.1 Acutalibacteraceae bacterium | reverse complement strand
TAACACTCTGTGCGATGAGTATGAGCATACCGATGCCGAAACGCGGCAGATCCCAGTTGATGGGAATATAGCGGCGGGTCATGAACGCCCGCAAAAGGAACACAAAACCGTAGCTTGCCGCCGTGGAGATCGCTGCGCCCTGCACGCCGAATGCTCGAATGAGGAAGAAATTCCCGATAATATTGCATATGGTGCCGAGCAGCGTGTCAACCAGTGCGATGTTGCTCTTTTTCTCCACCACGTAGATGGTGCCGAGGAAGGTGACAAAGCAGGACAGTGCCGTGGAAATGATGAGTGTGGGCATATACTGCCACGAGGGGTAGAAGCTGTCAGCAACGAGAATACGGGTAATCACCTTGGCGAACACGATGAGCAGAGAGCCGCACACGAAGATGAGCGACTGATACATCGAGAAAATGTTGGAAAAGAACTTCTGCCTTTCGAGGCGGCTCTTTTCGGTGAGCACCGACATCTGCCACGCGTCCATAAAGATGCCGCTGATGAGGATGAGCAGGTTGGGGATCTTATACGACACAGCGTACAGCCCGTTTGCTGCCTCGTCGATCATATAGGCGACCATATAGCGGTCGGATACGTCGGTCACCCACCACAGTGCGGTGGTCGGGATGAGCGGGATGGAATATTTGAGCATCGCGCGAGTGATATTCCGCTTGATTTGCGCGGGGCGGATATAGCGGTGGATCTTCGCAAACAGGAACAGGAGCAGTGTGCAGATCGCATCCGACAGAATGATCGCGAGCAGATAGCCGATCACGCCGATCTTGAGCACCGCGAGGAACAGCACGTCCAGCAGCAGCGTGATCGCCGTGCCGATAACGCTGCATATCGCGAATAAGCGTACCTTCTGCAAGGTCTTAACAAAATACGCGAACAGATAGTGGATCATGGAAGTGAAGACAAACACGTAGATCCACACGGTGTAGTCGCCGATGCGCGGAATGGTGGCGATCAGCGGTGAGAACATCAGGAACACACCAAAGCCGATGAGGTCCACCGCCAGTCCTGTGGACAGCACGGTGCGGCGGTCGGTCTCGCCGTCCATACCAAAACGCAGAACAGCGGTGTTCATTCCCAGCGAGACAACGGGGATGAGCAGGTTTGCCGCTTGCACGAGCAGGTCGACGATGCCGTATTCGCCGTTGGTGAGAAAACTGGTATACAGCGGCATCAGCAGGATGGTCAGCACTTTGGAACTAAAGGTGCCGATGCCTAATATGAGCGTGTTGGAAAACAGCTTTTTGTAGCGATCGGACTTCGCCATACCGCTCCTCCTTTGCGTTGTTTGCCTGTTGGATAGTATATCCATAACCTCTATATAATAGCACAGATTTTCCAATGTGGCAAGTGTGTCTTGACAAACAGCCGTGTGCCCCGTACAATGGGCATATAGTGTTTTTCGGGAGGGATGATGATGGCACTGTTTTCACGCAAGAAAAAAGCGGAAAACCCGACTGCCGAGCGGCTGGACGGACGTGAGTTGTTATACGTGGTGCGCCGTTACGTGGATGCAGACGGCAACTCGAAGGAGGACGGGATCGGTCACGGCGGACGCATCGACACCGCCAACGGGCACGTCATCATTTCTTGCGGGGACCGAGAGGTGTTCGTCAACAGCGATATAGCCTCGGTTGAGTGCGCGGAGCTGATGTCGCTCGGCGGTGCGACCTTTACAGGGTTTAATGAGGTTATCGGCGAAGAGGATACGGTGGTTGCGTATTATCAAAGCCGTTTCAGACAATGAGAAAAAGCCACTGACACCAGTCAGTGGCTTTCATCATAGTTCTTGTAATGTGACGATGTCGGCGAAGGCGTCCTCTGCCGCACAACATACCGCGACAGCGATGGGCGGTTCGGCAGGGAAGGTGAACTCGTGCCAGCAACACCGATTATCTTCGTCCCATCCGTCGGCGGGGCAAGGGACGGTAAAACTGCTCAGCGGCAAAACGAGTCCAAATCCCGTGAATTTGCAGTAGGCTTCCTTTCTCGCCCAGAGCGAGGTGAAGCGTTTGTCGGGGTCTTGCGCTAACCACGCGCGCTCGGTGTCGGTGAACCACCGCTCGGCAACCTTGTCGCGATAGGGTGTCTGCTGTTGCGCGTCGATGCCGATCTCGCTGTCCGCGACGGCACAGAACACCCAGTCACCGCTGTGTGAGAGGCTGAAAAACGGCGCGTTTCCACCAATAAGATACGGCTTACCGCGTGAGCCGTGGGTGAGTGAGGGCGGTTGTCCGTCGTTACCGAACAGATGCGTGAGCAACAACCCTGCCGCGGCACATTGCGCCCGCTTTTGCGTGTCTTGCATACGCGCGACACGCGCCTGCCGTGGTGCATCCAACCGCGCCAGAGCGGTGTTCAGTGCCGTTTCGTCTTCAAGATACGTGCAGCGCACGGCATAGAGCGTAACCATTGGTGCTAGCCTCCTTTCAGCCTTTGCGCCGATTATACCATATAAGCGCAATTTCTGTCAATTTTCATTGACGGCAACTCGCGATGTATGTTAAAATATAGCTATCATTTACGCAAGGAGTAATCTATGGATATTCTGACTCAACTCACCGGTGAATTTCACCTCAAAGCTGCCCAAGTTGACAGCGTCATTAAGCTGCTCGACGACGGCAACACCATCCCGTTTATCGCCCGTTACCGTAAAGAGCAGACGGGCTCGTTGGACGATCAGGTATTGCGCGAGCTGTCCGAGCGACTGACCTATCTGCGCAACCTCAATGAAACACGTGAAAAATATCGCGCGACCATCGAGGAGCAGGGCGCGTTGACTGAGGAATTGGCGGCGGCATTGGATGCCGCGGTAACGATGACCGAACTGGACGATTTGTATCGTCCGTATCGCCCGAAGCGTCGCACACGTGCCACCGTCGCGAAGGAGCGCGGGCTCGAGCCTCTCGCACAGATGCTGTATGCGCAAGAGCCGAATGGGGAAGACCCCATCGTTGCCGCTGAGGCATATATCACGCAGGACGTTCCCACCGTTGATGATGCGCTCGCGGGGGCGCGGGATATCATTGCTGAGATCATCGCCGATGATCCTGCGGTGCGTAAACGTTTGCGCGTAGTGTGTATGGCAAATGGCTATCTCACCTCCGTTGCGGCGAAGGAAGAGGACAGCGTATATGCCAACTATTATGAGTTCCGTGAGCCGCTGAATAAAGTGCCGGGGCATCGCGTGTTGGCGATCAACCGCGGTGAGCGGGAAGAATTTCTCAAAGTCAAAGTGGAGTTCGATGTTGCTCACGCGCTGAGAATTGTTTTCTCGGAGCATCTCAAGGCGGAATGCCCCGCGACCGAACAGGTGCGTCTGGCGGCGGAGGATTCTTACGATCGACTGATTTTCCCGTCACTTGAGCGAGAGATGCGTAATATGCTCTCCGATGCGGCAAGCGAGGCAGCGATCAAGGTGTTTTCCTCCAATCTGCGCCAGCTTCTGATGCAACCGCCTGTCAAAGGCAAGGTTACGCTTGGTCTTGACCCCGGTTATCAGCACGGCTGTAAGACGGCGGTCATCGATGCAACGGGCAAGGTGTTGGATACGGGTATTATTTATCCCGTGCCGCAGTTTAAGCGGATGGAGCAGGCAAAACAGGTTATTACCGGTTTTATTCGCCGCCACGGGGTCGAGGTGATCGCCATCGGTAACGGCACCGCCTCGCATGAAACCGAGGTGTTTGTCGCCGACCTTATCCGTGAGCAGAATTTGAGCGGGGTTGCCTATATGGTGGTCAGCGAGGCGGGCGCGTCGGTGTATTCCGCATCTAAACTGGCGGCGCAGGAATTTCCCGATTACGATGTAAACCTGCGTTCAGCGGTATCCATCGCGCGCCGTATGCAGGATCCGCTCGCGGAACTGGTGAAGATCGATCCCAAGGCCATCGGTGTCGGGCAGTATCAGCACGATCTGCCTCAGGCGAAGCTTACCGAGGCACTGGACGGCGTGGTGGAGTCTTGCGTTAATGCTGTCGGCGTTGACCTCAACACCGCATCGGCACCCTTGCTCGAGCAGGTGGCGGGCATCAACGCGACGGTGGCGAAGAACATCGTCGCTTATCGTGAAGAGAACGGCACGTTCACCTCGCGCGCGGCACTGAAAAAAGTGCCGAAGCTCGGTCCGAAGGCGTTTGAGCAGTGTGCGGGCTTCCTGCGTGTTCCCGAGAGTAAAAATATGCTCGACCACACCGCTGTGCACCCCGAAAGCTATGAGGTCGCAAAGGGGCTTTTGGATATTTGCGGAACGGCAGTAAAGGATCTGTCGGGGCTGCAGGCGAAGGTGGATGAGATCGGACTTAGTGAGCTTGCCAAACAGCTGAACGTTGGTGAGCCGACATTGGCGGATATTATTGCAGAGCTGCTCCATCCCGGTCGCGACCCGCGTGACGAATTGCCGAAGCCGCTGTTGCGTACCGACATTGTCGGCATTGAGGCACTCAAGGCGGGTATGGAACTCAAGGGCACGGTGCGCAACGTGGTCGATTTCGGCGCATTTGTGGATATCGGCGTGCATCAGGATGGTTTAGTGCACATTTCGCAGATCACCAACCGCTTTATTAAGCACCCGTCCGAGGTGTTGAAGGTCGGGGATATCGTGCAGGTGTGGGTGTTGTCGGTGGATGTGCAGAAGAAACGTATCGGTCTGACGATGCGCCCTCCGAAGGAGCAATAATTCTTCTTGACATTCGGGCATAAACAAGGTATGATATAGGGCGGATAATTTATTCGTTCTATATA
>JAZOCG010000069.1:0-2440 GCA_045596345.1 Acutalibacteraceae bacterium | reverse complement strand
GCAGACCTCGACGGGCGCATCGCAACCCACCCCAAAGGTTACAAAACTGTAACTTGCTTTTCGACACCTGTGTGTTATACTGGGTTTGACCATTCGAAAGGAGTGAACGGGTATGTTTTGGGGAGAACTCCTCACCTTCCTCGACAGTTCCATGACCACACCCGAGCCTTACGGTGCATTCCACCTGATCAGCTTCGCGCTGTCCATCCTCACCGGTGTACTGCTGTGTGTCTACTGCAAGGATACCGCGCGCTACGCGCGTCGTGTGGTCTTTATCACCGCCGTTATTGTCGCGATATTGGAGATCTATAAGCAGATCAACTATACTTTCTCGTTTGACGGTAGCATCATCACCGCCGATTATCAATGGTATGCTTTCCCGTGGCAGTTCTGCTCAACACCGATGTATGTCGGTCTGCTCGCAGGGCTGACGCGCGGCAAGGTACACCATTCCCTGTGCGCGTATTTGGCGACCTTTTCCATTTTCGCGGGCGTGTGTGTGATGTTCTACCCGAATGATGTATTCATCTCCACCATCGGCATCAACATCCAAACGATGATATGCCACGGGTCGATGCTGTCCATCGGCATCTACCTGCTCGGCAGCGGTTATGTTAAGCTCGAGCACAAAACCATTCTCAAGGCAGTCCCCGTTTTCGCCGCCGCTGTCACGATTGCGGTCATTCTCAACGAGATCGCCCACGCAACAGGGTTGCTGGAAACCGACACGTTTAATATGTTCTTTGTCAGCCCCTACTGCGATCCGCATCTGCCGGTGTACTCCATCGTGCAGCAGCACGTAGCATTCCCGTGGTGTCTGATCATCTACATCGCCGCCTTCACCCTCGCGGCATATCTGATGCTGCTCATCGCAATGGGTATCAAATGTGTTGTGACAAAATTGCGAACCAACAAGAAGGAAAAACAAGAAACACCGGTGTAAACGCACTTCTGCCCCTGTATCATGTGATCAATGATACAGGGGCATTTTTTATTTATCAAATGAAACAGGCGTCGTTTCACCCGTCGCAAACGCATTCGGACCGGGATCGGACATCGAAAAGTACATACGAGCAGCTTTGGTGGTGCCGAAATCACGGTTGGAGCCGGAATTTTGCACCTTGTTAAACGCATCGCGGAACATTTGATTATGCGCTTCCTCGCGGTTAAGCAAAAAATCGATGGTCTCACGCACCTTCTTGTCGTCAATTTGGCGGTAAAGGTATTCGTAGACGACCATAGCACGCTGTTCAGACGCGATGTTGCTTAGCAGATCCGCGCACAAATCCCCCGTCACGGTCACGTAATCCGCCGTCCAAGAATACCCCGACGCATTGATCAAACCGGGATTAAGACCGAGAATAACGTGCGACTGAATTTCGCCTGACGGCACCTTTTCGGCATCCACATCGTGCCCGTTAAGCAAATTGATGGTCTGCGCCACCATTTCCATATGACCCAATTCCTCAGCGGCGATGTCAAGGAACAGATCCTTGATTTCAGGATCTTTGATGCGGAAGCTCTGGGACATATACTGCATCGCCGCCTTCAGCTCGCCGTTTCCTCCGCCGAGCTGTTCCTGTAAAAGCGCCGCGTACTGCGGATTCGGTTTCTCCACCTCTACGGGGTGAAACAGCATCTTTTCGTGTTTGAACATCGTATTACCTCCCTGTGTTTTCTATTATATAATCTCTCCGATTTTTACAAAAATATACAAAACGCCGTAGTAAAAAAACACTTAACTCTGACGTAACGTTGTACCCTATACTTGGTTCACAGAGGTGATTTTATGAAAATGCATATAAAAATTTCGCCGATCTCACAAGGGTGAGTGTGCGCACGCTGCACTATCTAAGAGAAGAATCCTACGCTTAGAATTTACGGATAAAAGAAAATCGAGTGTCCATTTCCAACCTTCAAGTTGGTTATGAACACTCGATATGGTCGAGGTGACAGGACTCTGAACCTCGGTTTTGCGCCAAGTTACTGCTATCGCTACTTTCTGTCAGCGCAAAACCTAAACAAATCCTGCGGATTTGAGAGGTCCTTCATCTCGCAGTAACCTAAATCAACTTAAAAAGGACGGGCATAAAGCCCGTCCTTTTTAAGTTGGTCGAGGTGACAGGACTCGAACCTGCGGCATCTAGTTCCCAAAACTAGCGCCCTACCAACTGGGCGACACCTCGTGATATTTTGTTTTAGCCAACATGCACCCCAATGGCGGCACGTTGGATTTTACCACAAAACTACCGACAAGTCAAGGCTTGTCGGTAGTTTCTGTTTCACACAAAAGTTTTGCGAGTTCCGGTTGGGTGACGGTGGCGTTGAGCACGTCGAGCAGGCGGTTTGCCGACAGGTTTTGCGGCAATTTAAGCGCATCGAGCAACGCGCGGCGGCGGTTTGCGCTATCTGCGCGCCCGCTTAATCCCAACTCGTATAA
>JAZOCG010000068.1:0-4496 GCA_045596345.1 Acutalibacteraceae bacterium | reverse complement strand
GGGTCAAAGAACAGATTGTCCAAATGCTGCTGAGAGTTCTCGACAGTCGCAGGCTCGCCCGGACGCAGCTTGCGGTAGATCTCCAACAGGGCTTCTTCGCGGTTTTTGGTGGTATCCTTCAGCAGGGTCGCCTGAATGCGCTCGTCCTCGCCGAAGAACTCGATGATCTGCGCATCCGAGCCGAGACCCAGCGCACGTGCGAGCACGGTAACGGGGATCTTGCGGTTCTTGTCGATGCGGACGTAGAACACATCGGAGGAATCGGTCTCATACTCCAACCACGCACCGCGGTTGGGGATGACGGTGGAGCTGTACAGCTCCTTGCCGAGGGTGTCGTGCACCATATCGAAGTACACGCCGGGGGAACGCACCAACTGGGAGACGATCACGCGCTCCGCACCGTTGATGACAAAGGTGCCGCTCTCGGTCATAATGGGGAAATCACCCATAAAGACCTCGGACTCCTTGATCTCGCCCGTTTCTTTGTTCAGCAGACGGACGCGCACGTGTAAGGGGGCGGCATAGGTCACATCCCGCTCCTTGCACTCCTCGACGGTATATTTCGGCTCGTCGTCCATGCGATAGCCGATGAAATCCAGCACCAGATTACCGTTGTAATCCGTGATGGCTGCCGTCTCATCAAAGACGTCTCTGAGCCCTTCTTCCAGAAACCACTGGTAAGAGTTTTTCTGCACCTCAATGAGGTTGGGCATATCCAGAACTTCGTTGATCTTCGCGAAGCTCATACGGACATTGTTACCCAGCTTTACCGGTTTGATATTCACCATTAGCCCGATCACTCCTGTCTTGAAATTTCACGCGGTGTTTCACTCGCTCCGTTTCCGGGCGGTGCGGCAAAATCCCACGCGATCATTACCCTTCTTTCGCCTTCTGAAAAGCTGTTCCTCTGCCCGCTTGCAAAAATTTTTCTTGCATTTTTTCACGGGCTGTGGTACAATAAAACCGTATTTCGAGGCATACTTCCCATAATAAAGCAGTTTATTATAATACACAACCGCTATGTTTGTCAACCTTTTTTTGAGGTTTGGCATATTTTTTTGTAAATTTTTGGATTTTTATCGAATATCAATAAAAACATAACGCCGCCGTGTGGTTTTGAAACACACGGCGGCGTTGTTTTTGTTTAATACCCGAACACCCAAAGGCGGCAGACAGCGGCGCACTCCCGCACCCAATAGCAAAACAGCAGATAGAACGGTGTCGGGGTGGTGATAGCGGATACGTCGGTCAGCCCCACGCGCCGCGCAAGGGTAGCGGCGCGATATTGATGAAATTCCTGTGTGGCGATGGCGACCCGCTCACTCAGCCCCTCTTCGCGGATAATGGCGAGCGAATAGTCGATGTTCTGGTGAGTGTCAGTCGAGCGACCTTCTTCAAATATGCGCTCAGCGGCGATGCCTTGTTCGAGAAGATACGCTTTCATCACATGCGCTTCGGTATACTGCTCGTCCGGTCCTTGTCCGCCCGACACGATGCACACCGCTTCGGGGTTTTGTTCGAGATAGTCGATGGCGACGTCCAACCGCTCACGCAACATACGGCTCGGGCGATCACCGTGGATGCGCGCACCGAGCACGATCACCGTGTTCTCCCCACCTGCGGGCTTGTTGACCGCCGCGGCAATCATAAACGAGGAGATCGTAACGCCAAACGCCGCGATCACCCCGACACACACCCACGCAATCACCGTCATTTTGCGTCGCCATCCTTTCCTCGGTTCTTTCGGCGGCGGGGTCAGCCCCCACGCAATGCCGAGCAGACTCACCGCAAAGGGGACGACCACGCCGACGTTCACAACGCCGCTCGACAGCGGCATCACTGACCACACCATTATCGCGGCACATACCGCGGCGACAGCTAATCGATGCCACGCAATTGTTCGTTTCATTGTCTGCCCCCTTTCTTCCTTTTATTCTATCATAACAGAAACGATGCAAAAGAACAACCCTCGACCGAAGACTTTCGATCGGGGGTTGTTAAGCTTTCTTACAATACGCGTACGCGGATGACGCCGTCGATGGCGCGGATGTCCTTGGTGAAGGACTCCTTCGCCTCACCCACGATGTCGAGGATGGTGTATGCAAAGTCCTTACGGGATTTGTTGGTCATCGCCTCGATATTCACACCGTCGGCGGAGACCACCGCACTGATCTGCGCGAGCATATTCGGGATGTTCTTGTGCAGCACACAGATGCGGGTATCGCCGCTGCGGGGTACCTGCACGTCGGGATAGTTAACGGAATTTTTGATGTTGCCGTTCTCCAGATAATCCTTGATCTGGTCGGCTGCCATCACCGCGCAGTTATCCTCGCTCTCGGGCGTGGACGCGCCGAGGTGGGGAATCGCGATGACGTTCTCGACACCGAGCATCTCCTCGGTCGGGAAGTCCACGACATAGCGAGCGACCTTGCCCGCGGCAAGCGCATCCTTCATCGCCGCGCTGTCCACCAGACCGTCACGGGAGAAGTTGAGAATACGTACGCCGTCCTTCATCGCGGCGAAAGCGTCCTTGCCGAGCATACCCTTGGTCGCAGGCATCAGCGGCACGTGCACGGTGATGTAATCACACTCGGCGTAGATCTCGTCGAGGGTGTTCGCGTGCTTGATCGCACGGGACAGCTTCCATGCGGCATCCACCGACAGATAAGGATCGTAGCCGTAGACCTCCATTCCGAGGGACACAGCGGCATTCGCCACCAGTACGCCGATCGCACCCAGACCGATGACGCCCAATTTCTTACCATAGATCTCGGGACCGGCGTAGGCGGATTTGCCTTTCTCCACCAGCTTGCCGACCGCGTCACCCTCGCCCTTGAGGGTCTGCGCCCAAGCAATGCCGTCCACCACTTTACGCGACGAGAGGAACAGACCCGCAATGACCAATTCCTTCACGGCGTTGGCATTCGCACCGGGGGTGTTGAACACCACGATGCCCTGCTCACCGCAGGCATCGACGGGGATGTTGTTGACACCGGCACCCGCGCGCGCAATAGCGAGCAGGCTATCGGGCATCGCGATGTCGTGCATCGCGGCAGAACGCACCAGTACGCCTGCGGCACCTTCGAGCTCGTCGGTGACGGTGTAGTTCGCGCCCAAACGGTCTGTTCCGCAGGCGGCGATCTTATTCAGTGTACAGATTTTCATAGGTAACCAAACTCCTTAAACGGGGGAACGGCTCAGCCGTTCTCCTCTTCAAATTTCTTCATAAAGGCAACCAGTTTCTCCACGCCTTCGATGGGCATCGCGTTGTAAATGGATGCGCGCATACCGCCGACCGAGCGGTGACCCTTGATGTTGACGAAGCCCGCTGCCGCCGCTTCCTTAACAAACTTCGCGTCCATATCGGCATCGCCCGTGACAAACGGCACGTTCATCAGCGAGCGATCCTCCTTCGCGACGGGGCTCTTAAACAGCTTGGAGTTGTCGAGATAGTCGTACAGGATACCCGCCTTCTTCTCGTTGCGCTCCAGCATCTTATCCAGACCGCCGACCTCGTTCTTGATCCACTCAAGCACCAGCTTCATCATATAGATGGAGTAGCAGGGCGGGGTGTTATACATCGAACCAGCCTCAGCGTGTGCGGCATAGTCGAGCATGGTCGGTGTCTTATCCAGCGTCTTGCCGATGAGGTCCTCGCGGATGATGACGACCGTCACACCCGCGGGAGCCATATTCTTCTGCGCGCCCGCGTAGAGAATGCCGAACTTCGACACGTCGATCGGGCGGGACAGAATGCAGGACGAGGCGTCCGCCACCAACGGCACGTCACCCGTGTCGGGCAGGTCGTGATACACCGTACCGAAGATGGTGTTGTTCATACAAATGTAGAAATAATCCGCATCGGGGGTGAAGGTTGCGGGGTCGAGCTTCGGTATGTAAGAGAAGGTCTTATCCTCCGAGCTGGCGACAACCTTGACGTCGCCGAAACGGGCAGCTTCCTTATACGCCTTCTTGGCGAACTGACCCGTGACAACGTAGTCCGCCTTGCCGCTGCCGGTCATCAGGTTCATCGGGATCATCGCAAACTGCGTCGATGCACCGCCCTGCAGGAACAGCACCTTGTAGTTATCGGGGATCTCCATCACCTCACGAAGCAACGCCTCGGTCTCATCGAAGATGCCCTGATACACTTTCGATCGATGAGACATCTCCATCACAGACTGTCCGGACCCTTGATAATCCATCATTTCTGCGGCGGCCTTTGCCAGCACGCTTTCGGGCAGCATCGAAGGACCTGCGGAAAAATTGTATACTCTTGCCATGTCTCATTCCTCCAAAAAATCGTTTTACCCTCACGCGCGTACGCGTAAAAGGTGATTACATATCATTTTATATGAACAAAAATCCTTTGTCAATAACCAACAGAAAAAAAGGACAAACTTTATTGAAAATTTTCAAGTTGTTCGCCGGTGGCGAACAGTTTGGCGTGCTTTTCAACAAAAATCGCCGCCGAAGACGTGTCTTCGGCGGCGGGG
>JAZOCG010000067.1:0-17206 GCA_045596345.1 Acutalibacteraceae bacterium | reverse complement strand
ACCTCTTTTGCAACAGTCGAGCCGCCGACGGGGCAGGCGTTGGGGGGTGCTTCCCCCTTCGCGATCGCCTCCGCGAGCGCGTCACAACCCGCGTAACCGCAACCGCCGCAGTTCGAGCCGGGCAGAGCGGCGCGTACCGCTTCCGCCTTCTCGTCAACCTTGACGGCAAATACTCTGCCCGCCAAACCGAGCAAAAAACCAATGAGTAAGCTCACACCGCCGACAATGGCGGCGGCAATTCCGATAGCTTCAATCATCATCGCCACCCCCTTAAATCGACAGACCCGAGAAGCCGTAGAACGCGATCGCCATCAGACCCGCAGTGATCAGCGTGATCGGCATACCCGAGATTGCATGAGGAACGTTGTTGCCCGCCATCCGCTCGCGGATACCCGCGAGGATGATGATGGCGATGGCAAAGCCGACTGCCGTACCAAAACCCGCCACTATGCTGGTGATAAAATCGTTGCCGTTCTGCACGTTGGTCAGCGCGACACCGAGCACCGCACAGTTGGTGGTAATGAGCGGCAGGTATACGCCGAGCGCGGCGTACAGACCGTGGCTGAGCTTCTTGAGTGCCATCTCGACGAGCTGCACGAGTGCCGCAATGACCAGAATAAAGACGATGGTCTCCATATAGATGAGGTCGAGCGGAACCAGCACGCTGTTATACAGCACACTCGTCAGCGCGGATGCCACTGTAATGACGAAGATGACCGCGCCGCCCATGCCCGCGGCGGTCTTGACGTTTTTGGACACGCCGAGGAAGGGGCACAGACCGAGGAACTGGCTGAGAACAACGTTGTTGACCAGCGCGGTGGTCAGCAGGGTGAGTAATAACGTCTTGATCATCCCTGCTCACCCCCTTCCTGTTGTTTCGCCGCTTTTTTCTCTGCCGCGAGCTTTGCCCGTTCTTCCGCGAGCCGACGCGCCTTCTCCGCGGTCTGCTCTGCCACCTGACGATGGTTGAGCGCGCACGCCATACCGACGCACCCGTCGCAGTTGCCGCCGCACGCAAGGTTACTGTCGCGCTTGACGTTGGAGGCACTGGGGGCTTTGAATTTGTTCTGCAGAGCCGCAAGGATCGCCAGTACGAAGAACGCACCGGGTGCCATCACGAGAATGCTGATCGGCTCGTAGAAATCGGGCATTACGGGAATACCGAACAACGAGCCACTGCCGAACAGTTCGCGCACCGAGCCAAGCAGTGTCAACGCCACGGTAAAGCCAAGACCCATACCGATGCCGTCAAATATCGAGAGAAATACATTGTTTTTGGACGCGTAAGATTCCGCACGCCCGAGAATGATGCAGTTGACCACGATCAGCGGAATGAAGATGCCGAGCGATTTATCCAACGACGGGATATACGCCTTGATGAGCAACTGCACGATGGTCACGAAGGACGCGATGATGACAATATACGCGGGCATACGCACGCCGTCGGGGATGATCTTACGCAAAAGTGAGATCATCATATTCGACATAATGAGCACCGCCGTTGTCGACAGACCCATACCGATGCCATTGATGGCAGTGGAGGTCACCGCGAGGGTGGCACACATACCCAGCATCAGCACGAAGATAGGATTCTCCTTGAAAATGCCGTTAACGAGGCGTTCCAACGCTTTTTTTATCATGTCGCCTCACCGCCTTCCAAGGTCTTAACAAAGTCGATCGCCGCCTGCGTTTCACTCTTGAGCGCATTGGTGGTGATGGTCGCACCCGTGATGCCGTCGATCTGTGACGCGTCGGTGATGCCGAGGAACTGCTGTTTGACATCCTCGTTCTCGCAGTTCGCACCGAAGCCGGGGGATTCCCCGTGCTCGAGCACCGCGTAGCCAACCACCGTGCCGCTCTTGTCAATGCCGAGTGCGATACGCACCGCGCCTGCATAGCCCTTCGCCGTCACGGTCATCACGTAGCCGAGCGTGTTGCCCGCCGCATCCTCGGCGCGCAGCACCTCTTCCACCGCCGTGCCCGCGGTGAGGGTCGCGTTATAGTCCTTGAGCCGCGTCGCCGCGTCATCCACGTCGCCAAACGCCTCGGCGGCTTCATACACCGCTTGGTATGCTTCTGCTTTCGCCTTCTGTGCGGCGAGAGCGATCGGCTCCTTGGTCAATTCATACACAAAGGACAGAGCGATTGCCGCAACCAACGTGATCGCCAACAGGATGCCAGTGTTTTTCAGGATCGATTTCATTATGCGGCACCCCCTTTGCGCGTCTGCCCGAAGGCGCGCGGCATCGACACCCGCTCAATGAGCGGCACAAGCGTATTGCCGATAATGATGGCGTAGGACACGCCCTCAGCGGCGGAGCCGAACACGCGGAACAACGCCGTCAAGAAACCGATCAAGATCGCGTAGATCCATTGACCGCCGCGGGTGATGGGGCTGGTGACATAGTCGGTCGCCATAAACACCGCGCCCGCGAACAGACCGCCGGAAACGACCTGACCGATGAGGTAATTCGCCGAAACCACGCCGTTGCCCGCCGCCAGATTGAGCAGGAACGCACACACCACCGCACTGCCGACGTACACCACGGGAATGCGGGGGCTGATCACACCGCGCGCAATCATATACAGCGCACCGATGAGGATCGCGAGTGTGCTTGTTTCACCGATACAGCCCGAATGGGCACCCAGGAACGCTTGCAACAGATCGATCTCACCGCCGCTCTGCAATACCGCGAGCGGGGTCGCCGCCGTAGCGGTATCCACCGTCAAGGTGGTCATCCGCTGGGCAAAGCCAGCCCACATATCGCCGCCGAACACGTTACCCACCGCAGGCCAGTTGCCGCCCATTATTGCAGGGAACGAAATGAGAAGGAAGCAACGCGCCGCCAGCGCGGGGTTCATAAAGTTCTGCCCGATGCCGCCGAACAACTGCTTAACAAACAGGATGGCGAACACGCCGCCCATCACCGGTACCCAGAACGGTACCGTGGCAGGCAGGTTCATCGCTAAGATCAGTCCCGTCACCAGCGCACTGCCGTCCGCGACGGTCACGGGCAATTTCATCAGTTTTTGATACACGTATTCCGTCAACACACAGGTCACCGCGCACAGTGCGATGATGATCAGCGCGCGCAGACCGAACACAAACGTGCCGAACAGCAAGGCGGGGGTCAGCGCGATCGCGACATCCCGCATCACCGTGGAAGTGGACAGACCACTGCGCACGTGGGGAGAAGTTGATATATTCGTCATATTCTCACACTGTCCTTTCTTCTCACTTCTTCGCGTCGGCGGACTCTCTTGCCCGACGACGCGCCGCGTTGACCGCGTTCTTCGCAAACTTAAAGCTCTGCGTCAGCCGCCGCTTCGCGGGGCAGACATAGGTGCAACAGCCGCATTCGATACATTCCATACCGTTGAGGCTCTCAAAAGACGCCAGATCGCCGGCATCCGCCGACTTACCCATCATCGCGGGCACCAGCATCGACGGGCACGCCCGCACACAGCGACCGCAACGGATGCAGGGACTGGGATCCCACTGCGCGACCTCGTCCTGCAACATCGCGAGGATGGAAGACGACGCTTTGACCACCGGCACGTGCAGATCGGTCATCGCGTTGCCCATCATCGGACCGCCCGAAATGATCTTCTCAGGCTCGGCTTTGAACCCGCCGAAGGCTTCCATCAGCTCGGCGTGGTCGGTGCCGACCGATACCTCGACGTTGCAAGGGGTATTGACCGCGTCGCCCGTCAGCGTCATCACCGTGGAGATGAGCGGCGTCTGACGGCAGACCGCACGATAGATGGAGATCGTGGTGGATACGTTGATCACCACACAGCCCGCATCGATGGGCAGTTTTTTCGAGTTAATATCGCGACCCGTGACGGCGTGAATGAGCATACGCTCGCCGCCCTGCGGGTATTTGGTTTTCAGCGCACACACGGAGATCCGCTCGTCGTCCGCCGTCAGCTTATTGAGCAGGCGGATCGCCTCGGGTTTATTGTTCTCAATGCCGATGACACCGCGTGCCGCGGGGAACATCTGCAACACCACACGCAAGCCGCTGAGCAACTCCTCGGGACGCTCCAGCATCAGCCGATAGTCCGAGGTGAGATACGGTTCACATTCCGCGGCATTGATGATGATCGTGTCGGGAGAAACGCCCTCGCGCATCGTCAGCTTGACGTGAGTCGGGAAGCCCGCACCGCCCTGACCGACAATGCCCGCATCGCGGATGATCGTCAGAATTTCCTCGTTTGACAGGGTGGCGGGGTCGCGCTCCTGTCCGAGCGTATCTATCGGGGTAAATTCGCCGTCATTATCGATGACGATGGCGGGGGATTTGCGCCCGTTGATGGTCAAGCGAGCTTCAATCGCCTTCACCTTGCCCGAAACGCCACTGCAGATCGCCGCCGAAACAAAACCGCCCGGCTCAGCGATCATCTGTCCGACCTTGACCTCGTCGCCGACCGCAACGATCGCCTTGGCGGGTGCACCGATGTGCTGGGACAGCGGATACACCGCCTCACCCGTCGGGCGATACGCCTGAATCGGCGCATCCTTCGTGTAGGCTTTGCCGTCCCGCGCGGGGTGGATGCCGTGTCTGAATGTACGCTGTTTCATACCTAGCCTCTTTTCCTAAAAATATCTCTGTTAACGTGCCTCCCCGTCCCTGCGGGGATACTGTCGTGAATAATTTAGTATACGTTGATTGTTATAAATTTATCAAGCACATAACGAATGCTCGGCAAGTGGTCTTACAAAACACATTGCCGAGCATCATATGGTGTATTTGTAAGACGGGATATGGCTCTCTTCTTACGTAGTGAATGTGTGCTTATAACAGCCACGCGGGCATAGCCTGCCCCACAGCGGTGGGTTTATCCGCCGCCGCGTGGGCAGCGGCTTCCGATGCCGCGGTAAAGCGGGTGATCTCCCGCCGTGCGGCGGAAGCCTCAACGGCGGTCATACACACGACCACGGCGGGCACGGTATCCAGCCCCGCCTCTTTCGCAGCGGCAAGACGGCGCGCACCCGACAACAATGTAAGCTTCTCTTCCCCTGTCTGTGCGAGGGTCAACGGCTCTAGTACACCGTTTTTCATAACGGACGCGACCAACGCCTCATTCGCGGCGGGAAGCTTCTGCCCCTTGGGCAGGCGAATGGAGCCGATCGCCACCGCACACGCGGACAGCGTCTCCTGTTTGGGGGCGGTCTCAGCCGTCGGACGCGCGGTGGCGGCGGCGGCACGGGCTAAACTGCTTTTACCGATGGACAAGTTCATCCACCTCCTTGGCGAGTGCCGCGTACTCCTGTGCACTGCGGCTGGACTGTTTGTATGCGCCGACCGGCTTACTGCTGTCCTGCGCCCATTCGATGGAACTGTCTACGCGGATGATGGACTCAAACACGTGTACATCCTCCATCTCCTGCAGGATCTCCAACGTCTGTTTGAAATAATTCTTACGCACCGACACCTTGGTCAGTGCAACACCGAGCAGAGCGAGCGACGGATTCATCTGCTGCACCGTTGCGACAAACTCAAACATATTCGCCAGACCGAACAACCCCCACGGGCTCGCTTCGACCGGCAGAATTAGTTTGTCGGCGGCACACAGCAGGTTCATCACCCAACCGCCGAGCGTCGGCGGCGCATCGATGAGTATGTAGTCGTACTCACCGCTGTCCCGCACGGGTTGCAGACATTTCTGCAAAATAAACTCCCGTTGCCACTTGGTGAACAGCTCATATTCGATACCGCTCATCAGCGTCGAGGACGGAATCAGATCCAAATTCTCATACGCGGTGGGCACGATGTAGTCGGTGAGCGGTTTTTGCTCACGAATGGCGTGGTAGAGGTTCTTCTCCCCCTGTGCCATCGCCAGCACCTCGTCCTCATTAAAGAAGGACAGGCTGAGGTTTAACTGCATATCGCCGTCGAGCAACAACACCCGCTTACCCTGCTGTGCGAGGGAATACCCCACATTCGCACAGGTGGTAGATTTACCGCTGCCGCCCTTGTTGTTGGCAAAGCATAACACCGTGGTCTGCTTTTTCGTCGCCATAATTATACCCTCCGCTTCGTTTATTTTCCTTATAAAATAGGATCAATCGCCGAAGAAGTGACGGTGCACCGCCGCGACAGCACGGTCGGCATCCGCCTTGGCAACCAGCACCGAGATGCGGATCTCGCTCGAGGAGATGGTCTGGATGTTGATGTTCGCATCCGCGAGTGCCTCAAACATATCCGACGCCACACCCTCGTGGGTTTCCATACCCGCACCGACGATGGAGATCTTCGCGACATCCATATCGCAACGCAGTTCCTTCGCGCCCTTCATATCGCAGAACTCCTTAAGTGCCGCGACGGCATCCTCGCCGCTGCCCGCGGGTACGGTGAAGGCGATATCCTTCGTGCCGTCACGACCGACGGACTGCAGAATGTTGTCCACCGTGATGTGCGCCTGCGCTACACGGGAGAACACCTTGAACGCCACACCGGGGCTGTCCGGCAGACCGACGATGGATACACGGGCAACACTGTCGTCCTTGGCGACACCTTTAATGAGCATTTTTTCCACTTCAACTACCTCCTTGACCTTGGTACCGGTCGCTTTCTTCAGACTGGAAAGAACTTCTAATTCCACGCTGTATTTTTTCGCCATCTCGACGGAGCGGTTGTTGAGAACCTGTGCGCCGGAGGTGGCCATTTCGAGCATTTCGTCATAGGTGATCTCGGGGAGCTTGCGCGCACCCGACACCTTACGCGGATCGGCGGTGTAGACGCCCTCGACGTCGGTGTAGATCTGGCAAAGATCCGCGTGCATCGCCGCCGCGATCGCCACCGCGCTCGTATCCGAGCCGCCGCGACCGAGGGTGGTGATGTCATCGTATTTGTTAATCCCCTGGAAGCCCGCGACGATGACGATGCGCTTCTTGTCAAGCTCGGCGCGAATGCGCTCGGGATTGACACGCTTGATGCGGGCAGAGCTGTATTTGCTGTTGGTGGAGAAGCCGGCCTGCCAGCCGAGCAGAGAGATCGCCGGGAAACCGAGCGCGTCGATCGCCATCGCCAGAAGCGAAATGGAGATCTGCTCACCCGATGCCATCAGCATATCCATCTCGCGCTTGCTCGCGCGGGGGTTGAGCTCACGGGCTTTTTCGATCAGATCGTCGGTGGTATCACCTTGTGCGGATACCACGACCACCACGTCGTTGCCCTGCTTGTAGGTGTCGGTGACGATGCGCGCCACGTTCATCACGTGCTCGGCATCCTTCACCGAACTACCGCCGAATTTTTGTACTACTAACATATCAGAACCTCCTTATGGGGTAATCCCTTATCAACTTATGTAAATGCGCAATGCCTTGACGACGGTGATGCCGTCGAGGGTGGCGAGAGCCGCGTCGAGTGCCTCTTGTGTCATTGCGGGGGACACAAACGCCAGTTCATTCGCCGGCGCATCGGGCACGGTCACAAATTCAACCTCACCAAACGCCTCGGTGACACGCGTCTTCGCCGCCGCCACGTCCGCGCTCGTCACGCGTACCAGTTTGACCGCGGTCGCCTGCCGATGGCTGATCACACGACCCGCCTCGTGCGGCTCCCAGAAGAGATACTTGCGGGCGGAAAGGTGTTTGACCTCGTCGATGACGTCCGCGACCACCGCGCTCGCGGTCGGGAGTTTCCCCGCGCCGCGACCGACAAACACCACGTCGCCGACACTGTCACCTTTGACCATCACGGCATTAAACACGTCGGTCACATCGGCAAGCAGGTTGTCCTTCGGCAGGATCATCGGGCTGACCGTGCAATATAAGCGGTCGCCCTCGGCGCGCACCGCACGTCCGATAAGCTTAATGACACCGCCGAATGCCGCGGCGTAACGCACGTCTTCTTTCGTAATGTCGGTGATGCCCTCGGTATACACCTCTTCGGGCAACACGTGTTTACCGAATGCCAGCGAAGCAAGGATGCAGATCTTACGGCAGGCATCCATACCCTCGACGTCGGCGGCGGGATTTCTCTCCGCGTAACCGAGCGACTGCGCAAGGGCAAGTGCCTCGTCAAAGTCCATACCCTCGGTAAACATCTTCGTCAGCATAAAATTGGTGGTGCCGTTTAAGATGCCCGCGATCTCCTCAACGTTGTTCGCCGCGAGGCACTGATCCAGCGGGCGCAGGATCGGGATGCCGCCGCCGACCGATGCCTCAAACAGGAAATTGAGGTTGCGCTGACGCGCAATGGCGAGCAGCTCGTCACCCTTTGCGGCGACCAGCTCCTTATTCGAAGTGACAACGCTCTTACCCGCGAGCAGGCACGCTTTGACAAAATCATACGCGGGATGCAGTCCGCCCATTGCCTCGACGACGATGCGGATGTCCGCATCGTTTACAATGTCATCGAAGTTGGCGGTAAACAGATCCGCATACGGAAGCTCAGGGAAGGTACGCAGGTCGAGAATGCGTTTGACCGCGATGTCCTCGCCCGCCTTATGCGCGATGTGAGCGGCGTTGTTCCGTAAGATCTCCACAACGCCCGAACCGACCACGCCGTGGCCTAAAACGGCTACTGAAACCAATGATATCATTCCTTTTCTTTGCTATAATTGCTGTGTTGGGATCATCCGTCGGTGATGCCGCTGACACGTTCCACGCCCTCGACCGCCTCCAATGAGGCGAGAAACTCCCTGAGCGGCATCGTCAAGCGATCGATGCGCGCCGATACAGAGGCGTGGGCTAATCCGCCGGATGGGATGTTCTGATTTACGGTGAGGATGGTCGCGCCCGCACGGGTGAACCCGTCGAGCACGCGCGCGATCGCTCCCGAGCGGTGCCGAAGCACCAAGTGCACCGTAATGGTGCGTCCTGCGGTCTCCGCATTATACGGTAATACCGCATGGCGGTATTTATAATACGCGGTGCGGGAGATCCCCGCCGCCTTAACCGCCTTGGATACGGTTTTTGCCTCGCCCGACTGTAACAGGCGATTAGCCTCTAATGCTTGCAGGATCACCTGCGGCAGCACGCGGGTATCCACCAATACCAAATGGCTTTGTTCGGTCGCCTTGGTGCCGCGCACCGTTTTGCGGCTCACTCGGTCTCCTCCGCCGCGGTCGTTGTTGACGAAGTCGTTATCGAGGTCGTCGACGGCGCGGTCGTCGAGGTTGTCGTGGTTTCGGACGAGCTGCCAGACGTTCCCGCAGACGAGCCGCTCGCCACCGTCGTGCCGTTGTCAGTCGACGGCGCGGTGGTTGTCTCGGGCACAGTTCCGTCCGGGTTGAGCGGTGTTCCCTTATGCTTCTCACAGAAGACGGGGACGTTACTCGACTTGTACCAGCCCGTATCGGTCTTGGTGCAGCCCGAGGTCGCCAGCTGTCCTGTCACGGTGCAATACTTCCACGACTGCACACCCTCGGGAACGGCAAACTCCTTGATCTCAAGGTTCTTGTGCAGCACCTTCATCGCCTGGTTCCACAGGCGGCGGGCATAACCCGTCTGGGTGCTGATCATCACCTGGTTATTATCATATCCGAACCAGCTCGCCGCCGAATAATACGGCGAACCGCCCGCAAAATACACGTCGCGCTTGCTCTCGGAGGTACCGGTCTTACCAAACATCTCCCATCCGGGCCACGACTTGCCGATGTCTGCACCCGTACCAAGCGTGGTAACGCGCTGCATCAGCTTGATCATCACATACGCACTCTGTGCATCCAACACCTCGACCGAGTTGCGCCCACCCTCAAGCAAGATGGTCTCGTCGCCGCGCTCACCGGTCGTAACGGAATAATAGGTGTACGGCTTATTATGGTAGCCGCCGCTGCCGAACACGCCGTAAGCACTCGCCATATCCCGCACGGTCACACCCTCGGTCAACGCACCGAGCGCGAGCGGAGAGAGGTCCTTATCCGTGAAGATGTTGCCGCCGATCGCCTTGCTTTCGACAAGCGAGGACAACTGGAAGATATTGGTCGCATACTCATAACTGCGTTGCGGGGTGAGCTGCTGTACCAAACGGGCGGCGACGGTGTTAAGCGATTTTTGCAATGCTACGCCGAGCAACACATCGCCGTTGTCGGGGGTGGTCTTCATCTCATAGTTATGCGGCCACTTGGTGCCGTCGGGTAACAGGATCGGCGCATCCCGCACAAAGGACGAATAATGCACCAGATCGAGCGCAATAGCCGGACCGTATGCGGTGATCGGCTTAATGGACGAGCCGGGTGAACGCACCGACTGGGTCGAGCGGTTAAGCACGCGGTTGGCTTCCTTTTCGCCGCGACCACCGATGGTCGCAACGACGCGCCCCGTGTAATCTACCGCAAAAAACGCGGTCTGCGGATGTTCCTCATCCTTTTCGCGCAGTGCGGGGAAGTTCTTTTCATCCGTATAGATCGCCTCGACCGCCTTTTGCAGTTCGGGGTCCTCCGCGGAATAGATGTTCAGTCCGCCGTAGAATACCATATTCTCCGCATAGCTGTATGAATAGCCATACTGATCCATCAGATCGTTGATGACGTCCTCGATGACCAGATCGACGTAATAATCTTGAATGGACTGGTGTGCGGCACTGCTTTTGAACACCAGTTCTTCGTTGACCGCCTGCACATATTCGTCTTCGGTGATAAAGCCGAGCTCAAACATCTTTGCCAGCACGATCTTTTGACGCTGACGCACGTTTTCGGGGTGGGTGTACGGATCGTAGATGCTCGGGTTGTTGGTGATACTCGCCATCACCGCACACTCTGCGAGCGAGAGATCGGTCACTTCCTTGCCGAAATAATACCGCGAACCGATGCCAACGCCGACGAGTTCGCCCGTCAACGGCATATTGTTGAGATAGCCCTCAAGCACCTGGTCCTTGGTGTACTCGCTCTTTTCCAGTTCGATCGCCAGCAGGATCTCGTTGATCTTACGTTGGATGGTGTGATCATCATTCTGCGTGGTCACCTTAATGAGCTGCTGGGTGATACTCGAGCCGCCGTATTCGGTCGTACCGAGATGGAACACGCGGTTAGCAACCAGGTTGACCATCGCCGCGACGGTACGGTTCCAGTCAACGCCCTCGTGCTCACGGAAGCGTTCATCCTCTATGGCGATGACCGCGTTCTGCAGGTTGACCGGGATCTTATTAAGATCGACCCACACGGTGTTACCGCCGAGAAGGTTCTGATATTCCTCATATTCGCCGTCATCGTTCATCACGTAAATGACCGAGCGGTTCTCCATCGAGAATTTGCCCAGTTCGGGAAGTTTGCCCGTCGCGTCGAAGGTGCTGACAACATACACCACCACCACCGCGCCGATGATCACCACCGAGATCACACCGACAAGGCCGACCGTCAGCACAACCTTCCCCACACCCTTAAAGGTCTTGAGGAGAGGTCGCGTATTCTTTTTTCGGATATTGCGGACAAGCGTTTTGACCTTTGCCGCGAGCTTGGCGACCGTGTCGCCGAGCTGCCGCTTCGCTTTATCCGCAGAGAAACGGGGGTCATTTGCCATCTGCCAGCTCTCCTTCCGTCCTGCCGAAAAACCAACTTGATTATAGTATTTATCCAATACTTTATTTACTATACTAATGACATACCACATTAATAGTATTGCAAAAACAGCAAAAAGTCAAACCTAAATTGCAAAAAAATTGCAAAAACAGGGGTTTTGTCCAAAAAAATCCTGCTTTTGTCGGTGTAAACGGTGTGTAAGAATATTTTTCGCGTGTTCGGGCACGCTAAGGTGACGCGAGTAAACCAAAGGAGGTAGCGGTATGCGCACCACAACACGAACCGTTTTGCTGGTATTGGCAATGTCGCTGACCGTGTCGGCGATCGCGCTGTTTGTCATCTTTCGCGCCGTTCTGCCGTCAAGAGCACAGCCCTTTGCCGCACCGCCCGCCTACACCATCGGTGTGTGGGAAGGAAAACTGGCGGTGTTCGAGGGAGCAGACACCTACCCGATGCAGATCTTCGATACCGACATCGCGGGGCTGCCCGATGAGCAACGCGCGCAGGTAGAAGAGGGCGTGCGGGTAGAAAAAGCCGAGGAGTTGTATCTGATACTCGAAGACTATACAAGCTAAATGACCGCCCCGTGCCGTGGCACGGGGCGCTCGTTTAATTACATTTGTTCGAATTTCTTGGGATCGCACTTCTTGATCGCACTCTTTTTAAGGTCGATCTGAATGCTCTTCGCGAGTTCCTTGATTTCTTTGTTCAGTTCCTCGCCCTTCAGCTTGCGGATGATCGCTTCGTTGGATTCCTTAAATAGATCCTTATCGCTGTTGGGGTCAAGGCGCAGAATGAGTGCCGCCGTGGGGGTTGAGCCGCCCGACTTATACTCAACAACAGCCGCCTTGCCGACCTCGATCTTTCGGATCTCTTTGACGAGATACTCGTCCATATCGGTCGCATCGCTGTCGCGGCGGTTATCCTCGTCCTTAGAGGGTTCGATCTTCTCGGTGGACTTATTCTTTTCGGCTTCGTACTTGTTGTACTTATCCACGATGGCCTCGAAATTCTGATCCTTGTTGTAATCGGCGAGATAGCCGCCCAGCAGGTCGGTATAGGTCTTCTTGGCGGAAGCATCCAATTCCTTGCCTTGATCGTCCGTCAGCGACACGGAGATGATCTTGTAAGACAGGTAATTGTCGTCAAAGTATTTCTTGAGATCCGCCTCGGCGATCTCACGCTCGCCGCCCTTGCCGTACAAACCGTTAAGTAACGCGGTCTCGTTAAGGCTGACGTTCTTGTACGCGTTGATCATGTTCGCCTTGCTGACGCCCAACGCCAGGAATTCCGCCTCATCGGAGGAGGCAAAGCTCTCCTCGAGTTCTTTGAGTTCTTCTTCGTCCCAGGCAAGGTTATGCTTCGCTAACAACTGACGCATCGCTGCATGCGTGAGCATATCGTCCTGCGTGGTAAGACGGATATATTCCTCCACATTGACCTTCTTAGCATTATCGCCCTCGCCGTAGGACAGTTCCTGTGCCCAGGCATCCAATCCGTACTGTGCATACTGATACAGACCTTGCGAATAAAACACGTCCGTAAAGGCGATATACATATACGCCAGATATTCGCCCGTCGAGAGCTCGCGGTTATCGATCGTGCCAACCGTCGCGGGGGTACCGCCGATGGTGATCTTCGGCATCGAGCAGCCCGCCAGCACCGTGAGCATCATCACGCCCGCCAGCATCAGGCTGAGAATTCGCTGAAACTTTTTCATATCCGTGTTCCTTCCTTTCGCCCAAACGGGCACTTATGCAATGTATTATACTATCCTTTTGCTTGTTTGTAAAGGCTTTTTAGCCCAAAATCGCAAGAAGTTCTTCCGCAGACATACGCTCAATGGATACCCCCTGCGCGCCGACAACCGACTCAGCGAGCTGCCACTTGTCCTCCTGCAGACGCAGGATACGCTCCTCGACGGTGTCCCGCGCGATGAGCCGCACCACCTGCACGGGGTTTTTCTGCCCGATGCGGTAGGCGCGGTCGGTTGCTTGATTTTGTACCGACAGGTTCCACCACGGATCGTAGTGGATGACCATATCCGCGCCGGTGAGGTTAAGTCCCGTTCCGCCCGCCTTGAGCGAGATGAGAAACACGGGAGTTTCGTCGCCGTTAAACGCTTCGACCAGCCGCGCGCGTTCTTCTTTCGGTGTCGAGCCTTGCAAAAGATAGTAGGCGATCCCTTCCTTTTCCAGTCGGGCGCGCAACAGCTCCAACATCGAGGTGAACTGGGAAAACAGCAGCACTTTATGCCCGCCGTCCGCCGCCTCGCGCACCAGCTCGGCACAGGCTTCCAATTTACAGCTTTCGCCCGTGTAGCCCTCACAGCACAGCCGCGGATCGCAGCAGATCTGCCGCAAGCGGGTGAGCATCGCCAGCACCGTCATGCGGCTTTGCCCGCTGAGCCGACCGCCGCTCATCAACTGTCCGCGCAGTTCCTGCAAGGTTGCAAGATACACCTGCCGCTGGGCAGTGTCCATCGTCGCGGGCAAAACCCGCTCGGTCTTGGGGGGCAGTTCGGTCAGCACGTCGCGCTTGAGTCGCCGCAGGATAAACGGGGATACCATCTGCCCGAGACGCTCGAGTGCGCGACTGTCCCCTCCACGCAGGATTGGCTGTTCAAACCGCGTGCGGAATTTCGCATACGAAAACAACAGCCCCGGTGCCAGAAAATCAAAGATGCTCCACAGTTCCGACAGGCGATTTTCCATCGGCGTGCCGGTCAGCGCAAAGCGTTGGCGCGAACAAATGAGTTTTACCGCCCGCGCGTTCTGCGTGGTGCTGTTTTTGATATATTGCGCCTCATCAAGAATGTGATAATGAAAGGTCATCGGCTCATACAGCGCGATGTCCCGCTTGAGCATATCATACGAGGTAACGAGCACGTCATACTCCCCTGCCCGTTCAAGCAGTGCCGCGCGTGAAGCGGCATCGCCGATGACGCACAGCACCCGCAAATCGGGGGCAAAACGGGCGATCTCACGCTCCCAGCCGAGCACCACTGAGGTCGGGCACACCACCAACGAGGGGGCGTCCTTCTCGCCGCGCTGTTTCGCCGCGAGCATCAGTGCGATGACCTGCAGGGTCTTACCGAGACCCATATCGTCCGCGAGAATACCGCCGAAACCGAGGTCCTCCATCGTCCTCAGCCAGCGGTAGCCTGTTATCTGATACCCGCGAAGAACGCCCTGCAGGCTGTCGGGCACGGGATATTCCGCATCGCCCGCCTCCCGCAGTCGGCGGGACAGCGCGCGTACCGCCTCGTCACGGGAAAACGCCATTCCCGCGCGGCGACGAAGCAGCTGTTCAAGATACAAAGCACGGTATTTCGGCAGGCTCACCCGTCCCGTGCGCAGTTCCTGCTTTGACAGACCGAGGGTGTCCGCCATCGAGGCGAGATCAGCAAGCGCGCCATCTTCCAGATGGATAAACCGCCCGCTTTTGAGGCGATGGAAACGCTTTTTCTCTCGATAGCCGCGGATGATGCCGTCCAGATCGATCGGCGCAAGATCGCCGATGTCCAGTGCCATCTCCAGCAGATCGCCCGACAGGCTCAGCCCCACCGACAGCCGCACGGGCGGCGCGACCGCAAGCGCATCAAACGCATCCGTCGCATACACCGTACCGACCTTACGCAGAGCATCTACCCCGCGGGTGATAAAATCAAACAGACGGTCATCATCGCCGCGCAACGTAAGCCGTCCCGTGTCGGGCTGAATAGCGGTGAAATGCGGCTGTATCGCCGCTTTCGCCCGCATCTCGGCGAGGGTATCCCGTCGCGAGAACGTGGCGCGCTCCTCATACGCATTGACGGCGTCATCGCCGTACACAAACGTTACCTCAGCGGTAACACAGCTCTCCTCGGGCGCGTCAAGATAGATCTCCACCTTAAGCTCGCGCGGTTGATACTCCGCAAGCACGTCGGTGTCGCCGTCAAGTGCCAAATGCGGTTTTACCGTAGCAAGCACACCCATACAGAATGCGCCGAGGTCGGCGGGGGCAACGTACAAACCACCCGCCGTACGGCGACAGGTATCCAGCCACTCGATCATACGGCGACTGTAATCAGACGAGGTGCGATACAGGGTATCCCCCTGCCGCACATATACCGTGTGAAGCCCGCACGCATAGGCAACCTGCGCGCAGGTGATACGTACGCCGTCGCCCTGCCGTTTTACCGTTGCCGCCAGACACGGATCGCCGTCGGTGAGCAACACGCGGGTGTCGTCCCCTGCCTCACGCAGGGTGATCACACCGCCGTCCATCACGGCAAAGAAGCGATCCAGCCCTGCGGGTGACAGCACCAGCGACTCCGCCCCGCCGAGTGTGGGCTGTGTCTGTCGGTCGCTCATCTCCCCAAGCAGGAAATCCAGCAACGGCAGACTCGCCGCATCAAAGCTGTCGCGACAATGCCGCAGGGTCAGTTGTGCGCCGTATTCTGCGGTTTCGCCCTGTGCCATACGGCGGGCAAACTGCGGCAGATTTTTGATGCGATACGGGCGGGTCGTGCCCACCGTAAAGACCAATGTCGGACAGGCGTCCTGCAACGACAGGATCGGCGTGAGTACCGCCTTTTGCTGTGCCGTATCGGCGCAAACGCCGTCGGCGCGCACCGTCATATAGCGGTCGATGAGCCGTCGCGCGGCGGGGTCGGTGGACTTCGCCCGTGCCGGCGCGGCGAGTTGTGCCGCGGTGGGCAGTCCCTCGATCATATCCTTGTAGTATTTGTATACCAGCGCGGCGACGATGTGCTTGCACGCGCCGTCCTCGTTACGAAACGCCCCGCAGGAGCAGGACAGATATTCCGCCGCGTCGGTGTGATCAAACCCGATCTCCACGCGATGGCACTCGGCTTTTTCCGTCACGTCAGCGGTGACGTATTCGGGATAAAACGCGTTGGCGGCGGCGGTGTAATTCCCGACCCAGCCCGCGTTATACCCGCCGACGCCGCGCAGGTATGCCTGTCGCGTCGAGGCGAGTTGTCCGATCTTTTTGAGCGAATACAGCGGCACGCCGCCACCCCCTTTTTCGTGAATTACGGAAATTTCGGTATCTTATAAGTATACACCGAAAGGTGATTTCCCGCAAGGGGGAATTTGCGAAAAAGAAAAAGCCTGCCCAAAAAGGGCAGGCTGTAAGATTATTCAAGGTGTGTCAGAGCAAGCAGGTGACCGCGAGGCGGATCATCCTCGGTGAACGTGCCCGTGGTACATCTCCAGCGTATTGAGCGACACCCCGTTGGGCATCACGTACAGATCGTACAGCCCCGTGGTAGCGTCGCCGCTCTCCTCGCTCGTATAGCGAAGCAGCAGTCCGTAACCGCCATAGCGGTATTCCACCGAGCCGCCATCGTCGTACAACTCCTTGCGGCACACCCCCGCGTTGACATCCTTTTTCGCCTGCGTGAGCAACTGCGCTGCGGTGATACGTCCGTCAGCGAGCGCGTCCTTCAGCTGCACTGATTCGCCGTCAAGTTCGTCGATGGTCACCGAGGATGCCGCGTAATAGTAGACATTGTACGAGTTGGGGTCTCCGTCATCGCGGGTGAATACCTTTTCGAGATGGGTGGCATCCGTGCTCATCACCGACAGCGGGTACGTGCCGATGGTCGCAGGATCGCGATGCCCGATAATGATCTCGATCGCATCAGGCAAGCTCGCCAGGCGGGCAGGATAGGTCTCCTGCACATCGCCGTTGTACTGTATCCACAGCTGGTCGCCCTCGTACAATTCGG
>JAZOCG010000066.1:0-11756 GCA_045596345.1 Acutalibacteraceae bacterium | reverse complement strand
TCCGCCTCAGCGAGAATGTTCTCCATCGGGCGGCTTCTCAGCCCGCCGCGAATGAGGGGGATAGCGCAGTAGGTGCAACGGTTATCGCACCCGTCGGCAATACGCAGATACGCAAAGAAATGCGGGGTGGTCTGCAGGCGGTCGCCCTCCAGCGACACGCACTCTTTCGACGGAAAACGGTGTAAGCTCTCGCCGTCGGTGACCTTTTGTACCGCTTCGACGATGTCGCCGTTTGCACCCAATCCCAGTACGCTGTCGCATTCGGGCAGTTCCTTGACCAGTTCCTGCTGATACCGTTCCGCCAGACAGCCCGTGACAATAATGCGCTTGATCTGCCCTTCTTTTTTCAGCTGGGCAAATTCCAAAATATTGTCGATGGACTCCTGCTTTGCATCCGCAATAAAGCCACACGTATTGACGATCACCACATCGGCAAGACCGCTCTCGGCGGTGATCGTGTAGCCTGCCTTTTCTAATTTAGCCAGCATCAGTTCGGCATCCATCTGATTCTTCGGACAGCCGAGCGATACCATACCAACTTTTACAGCCATATTGTTTCTGTCTCCTCGAAATTCTCGTCGTACGCCGCCATCGCCCGTCGGATCGCCTCATACGAAAAGCCGCGCCGTGTCAGAGCCGCCATCACCTTCTGTCGGGAATCGCGGTCGGTCATCTTATTATAATATTTTTTCTCAATAAGTGCAAGAGCCTGTTCAAAATCTTCGCATTCAATCTCCTCGGCGGCAAAGGCAGCGGTATCGCGGTCAACACCGCGCCGTTGCAACTCCTGCGCGACGCGCCGCTTGGGATACTGTTTTGAACGGCTGAGGCTCTGCGCGAGCCGCTGAGCGTATCGCTCATCGTCCAGCAGTCCCACCTCGGCAAGTCGCGCGACCACACGCTCGGCAATGTCGGGGCGCGCCTCGGTGAGCAGCTTTTTTGTCAGTTCCTTGCACGCGTAGTCGCGCAAGCCGAGCAAATACAGTGCGCGGTCGCGTGCGCGGTTATATTCGGATGTTTCGAGCAGTGCGGTCAACTGCGCTTGCGTGATGCTTCCGCCGACCCGATAGGCGGATTCGTCAAACGTGCGCACGTCCACCGTCGGACCTTCCTGCCCGTCGAGCACCAGCAAATATAAACTGCGCCGCCGACGGCGCGCTTCGGTGATGATCATTCTGTTCTCCTATGCAGAAAAGGGCAGAGTGATCCTCTGCCCTTTGTTGTGTTTATTTAATCGTCGACAACAATGTCGATCTGCGCCTTGGCGGCGGCACTCGTCACCTGAGGAGCCGCGGCGAGCGGAATCTCCACGGGTGCGGGTGCGACAGAAACCGCCGCACGAGTACCGGGAACGAGCTTGTGCATATTCTCGCGCACCTGTGCCTCGATCTCCGCGGACAACGCGGGGTTGTTGCGAAGCAGATCGCGCACGTTCTCGCGTCCCTGCGCGAGACGCTCGCCCTTATAGCCGAACCACGAGCCCGACTTTTCCATAATTTCCAGCTTAACTGCCAGATCAACCAGTTCGCTGTCCTTGGAGATGCCGATGCCGTACAGCACGTCAAATTCCGCCTGCTTGAAAGGCGGGGCAAGCTTGTTCTTCACGACCTTAACGCGGGTGTGAGAGCCGATGGCGTCCTGACCGCTCTTAAGCGTTTCGGTGCGGCGCACATCCAAGCGCACCGATGCATAGTATTTGAGCGCATTGCCGCCCGAGGTGACCTCGGGGTTGCCGTACATCACGCCGACCTTCATACGCAGTTGGTTGATGAACAACGCCAGACAGTTGGACTTGGACACGACGGGAGCGAGCTTACGCATCGCCTGCGACATCAGACGCGCCTGCAAACCGACATGGGCATCGCCCATCTCGCCCTCGATCTCCGCACGGGGAACGAGAGCCGCGACCGAGTCGAGCACCACGATATCCACCGCACCCGAGCGAATCAGTGCCTCCATAATCTCCAATGCCTGCTCACCCGTATCGGGCTGAGAAACCAGCAGAGAATCCACGTCCACACCGAGCGCGCGAGCATACACGGGATCGAGCGCATGCTCAACGTCGATATACGCCGCTTCGCCGCCCTGCTTCTGCGTCTCCGCAACAACGTGCAGAGCGAGAGTGGTCTTACCCGACGCCTCAGGTCCGTAGATCTCGACGATACGCCCCTTCGGCAGACCGCCGATACCCAGCGCAGCATCCAGTGCCATCGAACCGGTCGGCACCGCATCGACGTGCATCTTGCTGTTTTCGCCCAGACGCATTACCGAGCCCTTACCGAACTGCTTTTCGATCTGCGCGAGTGCCATATCCAACGCCTTGCGGCGTTCACTCACCTGCTCGTCCGCCTTGTCGGCGGTCTTTTTGGTCTTTTCTGCTTTTGCGGCCATATGTCAGCCCTCCAAAACGTCATTTTTCTCTCTTTCGAGAGCCATTGACTGCATTATACACCATCAAAAACCAAATTGCAAGAGTTTTTCGAACATTTGTTTGGTTTTTTATTGTTTGACACCCGAAACCACCCGTTCCACCCCGCCGAGGTCGCGGATGATGCGGATATCCGACAGTCCCGCGGCGGCAAACAGTGCGGCGACATCCGCCGCCTGCCCGATACCGACCTCGACGGCGCAAATACCGCCGTGCGCCAGTTTCGGCAACCACTGCTCCGTGATCGCGCGGTAGAATATCAGCCCGTCGGTGTCACCATCGAGTGCCATCGTGGGTTCGTGCTGTACCTCCCGCATCAGATCCGCAAGGTCGGCGGTCGGAATATACGGCGGATTGGATAGAATGGCGTCATATTCTCCGCCGAACACGGCGGTATCCCGCAACACATCCGCCTGTTTTACCGTCACGGCGTATTGCGGATAACGGGCAACGTTCTCCCGCAGATACGACAGGGCATCCTCCGACAATTCCACCGCCGTCACCTGCGCCGTCGGGCACAGACTCGCGAGTCCTAACCCCACACAGCCGCTCCCCGCGCATAGGTCGAGCACGCGGGGGCTGTCTTTCTCTTTGAGCAAGTGCGCCGCCTCTTCGCACAAACATTCGGTGTCGGCGCGGGGGATGAGCACCCCTTCCCCCACCGCTAAGGTGAGAGAGAGGAACTCCCATTCGCCGAGAATATACTGCAGCGGTCGTCCTGCGGCGCGCTCATCCAGTGCGCGGGCGAGGACCGCTATCTGTGCATCATCCAGCGGGGTATCATCGGGGGCGTGACCGCGGGCAAGTCCGCCGAGATCCTCCAGCAGACACTTCGCATCAAACGCCGCATCCTCACAACCGCTGTCGGTCAAGCGGCGTACCGCGGCGGTATACCACCCGCACCGTGTCATCGCCGTCACCAGTTGTCCGCCTCGCTATCTGTCGGAATGACCGCTTTGAGTGCCGTGATCGCGCATTCGATCATACCGTCCTCCGGCTCCTTGGTGGTCAAATGCTGCAGCCACACGCCGGGGGCGGAAATGATGCGGGTAAATGCGTTATCGTGACGACCCGCGAGTTTGATCAGCTCATAGCCCGCACCCACCGATACGGGCAAAAGCAACAGTTTGACCGCCGTGCGCAGCCAAGGCGTGCTGATCGGGATGAGGATCGAAATGATCACCCCGACCAATAACATCAAAATCATAAAGCTAGTGCCGCAACGGGGGTGGAAACGGCTCTGTTTGCGTACGTTCTCCACCGTCAGTTCCAAGCCTTTTTCGTAACAGAAGATGGACTTGTGCTCCGCACCGTGGTATTGGAAGGTGCGGCGGATGTCCTTCATCTGCGTGACAAGCAGCAGATACACGATGAAGATCACAATGCGCAAAACACCTTCAAATAACCCGCGAAGATACGGGCTGTTTAAGGTGGGGGCTGCCTTGACCAGCCAGCTGAACAGCTGGATCGGCAACCACATAAACAGCACCAAACTCAGCACCACGCCGAATACCGCCGCGACCACCATCAACACATTCATCAGACGGTGTTGTTTCTTTTCATCTTCCTCGGTCTTAGGTTTGTCCTCCTCGTCCTCGAGACCCGACAATTCCGCCGAGCGCATCAAGCACTTATACCCGTAGCGCATCGAGTCGATAAACCCGAAAATGCCGCGAATAAAAACCCATTTTGTCCACGCGGGGCGGTCAGTGACGGGATTGTCCATCTCCTCAACCACCATCTCGCCAGACACGTGGCGTACCGCCATCGCCGTCTTTTCGGGACCGCGCATCATCACACCCTCAATGAGTGCCTGACCGCCGATCGAGGTCTTTTTCATTGGGCACGTTTGTTCCTTTGCCATAGTTGTTCGTTCCTTTCTATTCCTGTGCGAAGGGTAAGGTCACTGTCACCGCGGTACCGATACCGAGCTCACTGTCGATCTCCAGCTGTCCGCCGTGCAAGCAAATGATCTCATCCGCGAGTGCCAGCCCGATACCCGAACCGGGATTACCGGGGTCGGTTTGATAAAATTTTTCCCGCACCTTGCCGAGCTTTTCTGTCTCAATACCGATGCCGGTGTCACTGATAACGATCTGCACGCCCTGCGGCATCGCCGCCGCCTCCACACGCACACGATCATCGGGACGGGAATATTTCACCGCGTTATCGAGAATGTTGACCAGCACCTGTTTGATACGATCGGCATCCCCCATCACAGGCGGCAATACCTCACACGGGCAATACTCCAACTGTATGCCGGCGCGGGCGGCACGGTCACGGAACAAGAACACCGCTTCCTCCAATTCTGCCGCTATATCCAGCTTGCTCAGTTTCAAGTTGATGCGCCCGCTCTCCATACGGGAGAAGTCAAGCAACTCCTCCACCAAGCCCGACAGCCGCGTCGCCTCTTTACCGATGACCGCCAAGCCTTGCGCCACCAACGCCGCGTCCTCCGGCGCGGTCTGCATCGTTTCACTCCAACCCTTAATAGCGGTCAGCGGGGTGCGCAGTTCGTGGGATACCGAAGAGATAAATTCATTTTTGACCTGCTCGGCTGTCCCGATCTCTCCTGCCATATAGTTGATGGAGTCGCACAGTCGCCCGATCTCGTCGTCGTAATGCTTGTCAAGACGCACCCCGTATTCCCCCATCGCGATACGGCGTGCCGTATGCGACACCGCCGCGACGGGATTAACGATGGAATTGATAAAATACACACCCGACAATGTCACGAAAAAGATGATCACCAGCATAAAACCGAACAGCAGCAGAGATAACAGTACGATCTGTCGATTGACCAGTGTCAGCGATACCACGTACCGCAGGGCACCGACCACCAAGCCGTTTGCATCCTTTTGCAGAACCGTCAGCGCGAGCGTCTGTTCGCCCTCGGCGTTGCCTCGCCAACGTCCTTGTCCGTCCTCACTCTTCATCGCCAGACGAAAATCCATCGGCACCGCCGTCTCATCCGGCACAAAGCCTGTCGACGATAACAGCACCTTACCGTTGCCGCCCAGCACCTGCAACTCCATTTTATCTTTATCGGTGAAATACGCGATCAACTCACGGCTTCCTTCGTTCCAATCCGCTGTTTCCGCGGTCGCCGCCATCTCCAGCGTGCGCTGATACAATGCCGCGCGACTGTCGAGCGCATTCTCTACACTTTGATAATAATAATACCGCAGCATCAGAGTAAACAGCACCTGCAACACCAACAAAAACACCACGATGAACACAAACACGTTGGTCAACCATCGGCGGGTCAGGCTGTTACGCGGAAACAGCTTTTTCGGCAGATTTGCCCAACGCTTTATCCGTTCCATTGATAGCCCATCCCCCAAACCGTGCAGATGTGGCGAGGATCCGACGCATCGTCTTCGATCTTCATACGCAGACGGCGGATATTGACATCCACCACTTTTTCCTCGCCGACATATTCATCTCCCCACACCTGCCGCAGGATCTCCAGACGGCTGAGCGGCTGTTGCGGGTGCTGAAAGAAATATTCCATCATCTGATATTCCATCTGTGTCAGCTCAATCGGAACACCGCCCTTGCACAGTTGCCGCTGTCGCAGGTTCAGGGTGAATGCCCCGCTCGTCAGCTGTTCCAGGAGGTTAACCTCCTTCGTGGCGGAGGATGCCAAACGGCGGTCGAGTGCCGCCACACGGGCGAGCAGTTCTGCGATACCAAACGGCTTAGTGACATAGTCATCCGCGCCCATACGCAGACCGTTGACCTTCTCCGCCTCCTGTGTGCGGGCGGTAAGCATAATGATGCCCATCGTTTCATTCATTTCGCGCAGACGGCGGCAGGTCTCAAATCCATCGATGCCCCCCATCATCACGTCTAAGAGGGCGATCGCGGTGTCGGGATGCGCGCGATAGAGTGTCAGTGCCTCTTCGCCCGAGCCAGCCTCGATCACCTCATAGCCTGCGCGGCGCAGATTGACCACCACAAACGAGCGGATGGATACTTCATCTTCGCAAACCAAGATCTTCGTCATACGTCATCCGCTCCTTTCAGTCAAGTCGCGATACCGTATACCGCACGGTATCGATATTCAGCCGCTCTTCGTCAAACCACACCTCGCAGCCGTCATAGCCGTCGGCAGCCTCAAACAAGGTGGTATAACCCTTGCGAGCACCGTCGGTCGGCACATGCAAACGCATCAGCGGTTGGTTATTCGCCGTATCCCAGATCGTCAACAGCCGCTCCTGTTCGTTATATACCGTCGTAATCTCTTCCTGCTGTTGTTCGTCCAATGCCACCAGATACCCATCGGCGGCATTGACGATGGAATACATCTTCACCCGCCATTCACCGGTCGCGGCTTCCCACACCATCCAGTCGGTGCGATAGGCGTAGTCCGCCGCGCTGTCACCGGCGGCATACTCAGGCAACAACGTGCACCGCGGAATCTCCACCATCGCGTCGCCGTCCACATCCCGCATCGCAAAGCCCGCGGGACGGGCGGTAACGATGTTGACCCGCCCCGCCTGATTACAAAACGGCGCGTACAGCGTCCCGTTCTCGTAGTAGATCAACTCCGTCACGGCGGTGTCAACCCCTTTGACCGCGTCCACAAACAACCCATTGACCTTGTCGGACAGACGGCATAAGGTCATCTTATTGAACTGGCGGATCCCGCTGTCCAACATCGCCTGTCCGAGAGTGGTGAGCGCGTGATCGCGCAACACCTCAAGGCTCGCGGTCACCTCGTCACCCGCCATACGCAGAAGCAGCAGACTATCGTGTCCGTCAGCCGTAAGATTGCCGACAAACAAGCGGTTGTATATCCGATCATTCGACAAAACCGCCAGACTCTCCGACAACGAAAACACCGTCAGCCGATGGTCGCGGCTGTTATACGTATCCCAACCCGTCAGCAATTCCGCCGTGCCGTCGCCGTCAAGATCGCCGAATGCGACCTGCAGAATGTCCGAGGATGTGCCGACCACATCCGCCACCGACACCCAGTCGCGCTCTTCGCGGCGAAGCAGGTTAATGTGCGTGTCATTCGGAGAGGATGCCATCGCATAAAACGCCAGTGCCAGTGCGGCATTCTCGCCCTCACCGCCGAGCGGCTCACCGGCAGCATCGCACAGGACAAACGCGGCAGTATGTTCGCCCTCAACAGGATAGCAGAGGGTGTACCGGCTGTCCGACTGCCCACTGTCACGAAGATAGGTTTCGAGTGCCGTCTGTACCGCCTGCTGTTCGCCCTGCGTCTTAGGCGGACGCAGGAACTGCTCAACGTCCAGACTGCATCCGCTGCACAAAAACAGGACGGCCGTCAACAACACAGCCATTCCTCTCCATCGGCATCGTTTCACGGACCGTCCCTCCTTATATTTCATTAAATTAGGTTAGGTTATATTATACTCCAAAAGCCGTCCCACTGTCAACCGCGCAACAGTGTCCGCCGTGTGCGGTGATCCGGCAAGTATTTCTCCACCAGCGCGTGAAATGCCGCGCTGTGGTCATGATGACGAATGTGGGCAAGCTCGTGTACCACGACGTAATCGATCGCCTCGGGTGGATACTGCATCAACCGCCACGAAAAGCACAGCCCGTTTTTGCTGCTGCAACTGCCAAATCGCTTTTGTGCGCCCGTAATACGCACGCTCGCCGGAGTAAGCCCCATCACCGCGCTGTAATACGCCACGCGCTGTGGGATGATCTCGGCGGCGAGGGCGCGCAGGCGCGCTTCTTCCTCAGGGGACACCTGCCTTGCGGCGGCAACCGCCGCGCGTTCACGCTGGGTGATAAGATGCCGCGCGATCCAGTCCTCGTGCGCGGCGACAAACCGCTCGATCTCCCGTGCAGAGCACCGATACGGAGCGCGCACCACCACCCGCAGATCGGTGGTGATCTCCAGCCCCAACGTACGGCGGGAGGAACGGATCAATTCATAATCGGTCATCATACTCACCTCTTTTCTTATTTTATCACACCGCACCGTGACCCGCAAGACGAATACAGAAAAACATTGCACTATATAGAAGAGTATGGTAAAATCATATATAATGACATGCAAGGACGGTAACGCTATGAAAACGATCGGTATCATCGGCGCAATGGATTCGGAAGTGCGCCACCTCATCACGCGGCTCGAAAATCCCCATATTCACGAAATCGCGGGACGCACCTTTGTGCGCGGCACGCTCGCGGGATGCGACGCGGTGGTGGTGCAGGGCGGCATCGGTAAAGTCGCCGCCGCCGTCACTGCCCAAATTCTCATCGACCGTTTCGACGTCGGTATGCTCATCAACTGCGGTATGGCAGGCGGGCTGGATCCCCGCCTTGCGGTGAAAGATCTGGTCATCGGCACCGCCGCTGTTCAGCACGATTTCGATCTGACGGCATTCGGTCACGCAAAAGGCTATATCAGCGGTGAGGACGACACCGTCGCCACCGCGTTTTGCGCCGACAAAGGGCTGATCACGCTCGCGCAAGATGCCGCCGCCGAGGTGCTGCCCGCCGATAGCAAGGCGATCACGGGTGTCATCGCCTCGGGCGATATCTTTGTCGATGACAGCGCACTTAAATCGCGCATCATCACCGAGTTTGGTGCCGCCGCGACCGAAATGGAAGGGGCGGCGATCGCCCAGACCGCCGAATCCAACGGTGTGCCGTTCCTCATTCTGCGTACCATTTCGGACCTCGCCGAGCATCAGGCAAACGTATCCTTCGACGAGCTCGAACAATATGCCGGTCAACTCGCCGAGGATATCACCGTCGCCCTGCTCGGACGGCTGAAAAACGCATAAATTCCTCTGTTCACGGATAGGCTAAAACAAAAAGGAGTTTATCTGTGAACGAGCATTTTCATTGCCCGCCGCCACAGCCGCCGACCCCACTTCGGTGTCCCGCGCGGCGAAATTTTCAACACAATGCAAGGAGAAACCGCGATGCAGCCTCACATTATCCCGCTCAAACACGATATGACCCTCATCCGCCTGTCGGGTGAGCATTACCGCACGGACCGCCTGACGGCGGTGCTGTCGGTGCCGCTCGCCGAATCGACTGCGGCGGGGTATGCCATCCTGTCGGGTCTGCTCACCCACTCATCCCGCCGCTATCCGTCGGTCGCCGCCCTTACCGAGCGGCTGGATGACCTCTACGGTGCGGCAGTGCGCGCGGGGGTCGATCGGGTCGGACAGTGGCAGACGCTGACTTTCTCCGTGCGCTTTCTGCGCGAACAATATACTTTCGGCGGCGAGGATCTAACCGCCGACTGTGCCGAATTGTTGCTGGATCTGCTGTTTGACCCTCTGCTGGAAAACGGCGCGTTCACCGAGCAGGATTTTACCCGTGAGAAGCGGTGCCTGCTTGAACGGCTGCAGAGTGACATCAACAATAAACGGCTGTACGCCCGTCGGCAGTGCGAAAAGTTGCTGTGTCCCGACGAAGCGTACAGCGTCAACCCAAACGGCACGACCGATACGGTCGCCGCGCTCACCCCCACCGTTGCCGCCGCGGCGCGTGAACAGTTACTCGCGGGTGCACGGATCCACTGGATCTATCAGGGCGACGAAAATCCCGACACACTCATCCGCGCCATTGAGGCGCGGTTTGCGACACTCCCCTACCGCCGCGCGGCACAGCCGATGACGGACGCCACCTACGTGATGAAGCAGAGTGAACTCACCGAGGAAATGCTGCTCAAGCAGGCAAAATTGGTGCTCGGATTCCGCATCGCCGCGAGCGAGCCCGACGGCGACGTCACGGCGGCAAGGCTGATGAACACGCTGTGGGGCGGTAGTCCGTCCTCTCTGTTGTTCCGCCACGTACGGGAAGAACAAAGTCTGTGCTATTACTGCTCGTCATCCTACGACCGTTTCCACGGGGTCATCCTCGTCGACAGCGGTATTGAGGCCGCCGATGCTGACCGCACCCGCGACGAGGTACTCAAACAGCTCGATGCCATCCGCGACGGCAATTTCTCCGACGATGAGTTGGAGGCGGCACGCCGCAGTCTTGTTCAGCGGTTCACCGCGATGAACGAGACCCCCGCCGACCGCGAGGTATGGACCATCGGGCAGACCATCTACGACCGCTATACCACCCCTGAACAAGCGGTCAGCGATCTACTCGCCGTCACCCGTGAGGATATCGTACGGGTGGCAAAACTGGTTCATTTCGACTCCACCTATTTGTTGCGCCCCAACACGTGAAAGGACGGTCCGCTATGCAAGCCTTTACCCACCCTCTGACGGGGGATACATTCTATCGCACGACCCACCCCTCGGGGCTGGACATTCTCGTGTGGCCGCAGGCACACGCCTGCTCCGCCTACGCGGTGTTTGCCACCCGCTACGGCTCGGTATATAATACCCTGCCCACCGCCGACGGCGGTGTCGAGGTCGTGCCCGAGGGTATCGCCCATTATCTTGAACACAAATTATTTGAGAGCGAAGAAGGCGATGCCTTCACCCGCTTCGCTGAAACGGGTGCGGACGCCAACGCTTATACCAGCTTCGAGCGCACCGCCTATCTCTTCTCCGCAACTGAGAACATTCTCCCCTCGCTGGAGATCTTGCTCGACTTCGTCCAGCATCCCTACTTCACCCCCGAAACGGTGCAAAAGGAACAGGGCATCATCGGACAGGAGATCCGTATGTGCGAGGACGATCCTGACCGCTGTGTGCTGTTTAATTTGTTGCAAGGAATGTACCGCAACCACCCCGTGCGTGTGGATATCGCGGGTACGGTGGAATCCATCGCGGACATCACCGCTGACCTGCTCTATCGTTGTTATGAGCGTTACTATAACCTGCACAATATGGTATTGGTGGTAGCGGGTAAGATCACGCCCGACGAGGTACAGCAGGTCGCTGACCGACTGCTGAAGCCCGCACCCGCTTTTCCGCCGTCCCCATTTGCGGTCGACGAGCCGAATGAGGTGTGCGAGGCATACGTCGAGCAGGCGATGCCGGTCGCCGCGCCGCTCTTCTACCTCGGCTTTAAAGAGCCGCCGGGTGAGCGGGACGCTATCAGCGTTGCGGGCGCGCGACTGCTGATGGAGCTTATTGCGGGCAAGAGCAGTCCGCTCTATGCGCGGCTGATGGAAGAGGGGCTCATCAACGAGCAATTCGGTATCGAGTATTTTCACGGTCCCGCCTTCGGCGTATGGCTGTTCGGCGGCGAACCCGCCGATCCAAAACGCATCGAGGAAGCGGTATGCGCCGAGATCGCCCGCCTGCAGAAAGAGGGCGTCCCGCGTGAACGGTTTGATGCGCTTAAGAAAGGCATCTACGGGCAGACCGCCAGCGGGCTGGACGACACGATGAACTGCGGTGAGCTTGTGCTCAGCCATCTG
>JAZOCG010000065.1:0-7086 GCA_045596345.1 Acutalibacteraceae bacterium | reverse complement strand
AACTCCTTGGCTCACAGAACGACATGGCTACGATCCGACTTGATATATCTTATTTCGCGCCGGCGTAGCTCGCGGAGGTATCCGCGACAACCGCCTTGACGTTCTCCTTGCGGCGAGAAGTCGCCACACGCTTCTGCAACTCTTCGAAGTAAGCATCCTCGTCCACAGGCAGTTCCACGGGACGACCGAGGAAGCTGGACATATGCATCGCATTGGACAACTGCACACCGCGGATACCCTCGGTGCCGTCCGCGATCAGCGGCGTGCCATGCAGAATGTTCGCAGCAAACGCATTGAACACACCGACGTGCTGGGGATTCTCACCATCGGTCTCCACCTCAGAGAAGGTGACCTTCGGCTGACCGAAGGGCTCGGTGTTCGTCTTGGTGAACTCCGGCTCGGCGACATCCAATTCCCACTTGTAGAGCTTATCATCCTCGACCACCAGTTTACCCTTGTCGAGGGTGATCTCGAAGCGGTTGGAACCGGGCATATCACCCGTGGAGGTGACGAACAGACCCGTCGCGCCGTTCTCAAACTCGAAGTAAGCGGTCACATCGTCCTCAACCTCGATGTCGTGCCACTTGCCGAGATGCACGTGGGCATCGACCTTCTTCGGCAGACCGCAGATCCACTGGAACATATCCAGCTGATGGGGGCACTGGTTGAGCAGCACACCGCCGCCTTCGCCCGCCCAGGTCGCGCGCCACGCGCCCGAATCATAGTAGATCTGCGAACGATACCAGTTGGTGATGAGCCAGCTGACACGGCGAATGTTGCCGAGCTCGCCGCTTTCCACGATCTCTTTCATCTTGCGATAAACGCAGTTGGTACGCTGGTTGAACATCATACCGAAGGTCACGCCCGCGGTCTTGGACATCTCGTTCATCTCGCGCACAGCCTTGGCGTACACGCCCGCAGGCTTCTCCACCAGCACGTGCAGGTGACGCTTGAAGCATTCCTTCGCCAGCACGGGGTGGTCGTAGTGCGGCACGGATACGACGACCGCCTCGACAAGACCGCTGTCCAGCATCTCGATCGCATCGTCGAAACGTGCGATCGACTCGGGAAGGTTCTCCTTCGCCCAGTCCAGACGGTCGGGGTTGATGTCGCACACCGCCACGAGCTCAATCTCGGGGCACTCGCCCGCCATAAAATGCTTTACGTGCGAGGTGCCGATGTTACCGATACCGATGATACCTAAACGAACTTTTTTCATTGTCATCCATTCCTCTCTTATGTATGATAGTTTCGATTACCAGTTGACATTCCAACGATCTTTATACACGCCGTCCGCCTCGTCTGTCACCTTGTCGGGACGATAGGACGAGGTTGCCGCTCTTTGCGCGAGCAGTGCATCAAAGCGCGTCTTATCCAGCGGCAGAGATACCGTTTCTCCTGTCCACGCGGACAGATACGCCGCATTAGACAGCGTCAATTCGTGTATGCCGTCATAGCCGGGAGCGAGCAATTCTTCTCCGTGCAGGATCGCGTTTGTGAAATTGCGTAAAATACCGTTGTGCGCCGTCTCCTGCTCGGTCGGGGTGATTTCTACGTACTCCGCGGCAGGCAATTCGCCGTCGATGCAGAACACTCGCTCGCTTTTCGGCAGCTTCCACCATCGCAGTTTGTTGTCCTCCAGCACGAGCTTACCGCACTCGCCCGCGATCTCCAGACGATTGGTGCCGGGGTATTCCCCTGTCGTGGTGATGAAGGTCGCCGTCGCACCATTTTCGTATTTTGCGAAGATGGTCGCGTCGTCCTCCACCTCAATGCAGTGGTATTTTCCGACCGTGCAATCCGCCCATACGGCGACGGGCATTCCGCAGATCCATTGCAGCAGGTCGAGCTGATGCGGTGCCTGATTGATCAGCACGCCTCCGCCTTCGCCTGCCCAGGAGGCACGCCAACCGCCGGAGTTGTAATACTCCTGCGTGCGATACCAGTTGGTGACCGTCCACTGCACGCGCTTAAGCCCGCCGAGCTCGCCGCCGCGCACGATGTCGCGCGCACGGGCAAACAGCGGATGAGTGCGCTGATTAAACATCACACCGAACACCTTACCGCTCGCTTTCGCCGCGGCGCACATCCGCTCGACCTCACTGATCTGCACGCCGCACGGCTTCTCGCTGAGCACATGCAAGCCACGCTCAAAGGCGGCGATCGCCATCGGCGGATGGAAATAATGCGGGGTGGCGATCACCACCGCATCCGCGACATCCGCCGCCAGCAGATCGTCAATGTTATCAAAGACCGCAACACCCGACAAGGTTTCCTCTGCCCATTGACGGCGAGACGGTGCGACGTCGCACACCGCCGTCAGCACACCGTCGGGCACCTGACCGCTGTGAATCGACACGGCGTGGGCACTACCCATATTGCCAAGCCCGACCACAGCGATCCGCAATTGTTTCTTCATACGCTTAAATATACTCCTTGAGGGCTGCCACCGCCGCGTCAAACGCCTCGCGCTGGTTGGCGTAAACGTAACCCATCTGCGTCTTGGCATCGTCCTGCTCAAGATAAGCGAAGCCATCGAACAGCATCAGATGCGGCTCCATCGTAAGCTGATAGCCGCCCTGTGCGCGGAACATCTTCACGATCTCCGGCACGTGACCGATACCCTTACCGCAGGGAACAACGGTGCCGTCCGCCATGCAGTCCTTGATGTGCATATAATCGATGCGATCCTTCAGCAATTCCCACGCCTCGAGGGTGTCCTGATGACACTGAACGAAGTTGGACGGGTCAAAGATACCACCCATCTCGGGGAAGGTTCTGAGAATGTCATTGCAACGAGAGGCAATATCGCCGAAAATATCCTTTTCGTTCTCGTGGCACAGCATCACGCCACTGCCGCGTGTCACGTCCAGCATACGGCTCAGTCGCTCCATTACCTCGTCACGGTAGATGGCCTGATCCTCGTCCTGCGGCACGTAGAAACTGAACATACGGATGCGCTCCGCACCCACAATGTGTGCAAGCTCGATGGTGTGCTTAACTTCTTCCAAGTGCGGCTCCATCGCATCCTTGATGTTGATCTTGCCGAGCGGAGATCCGATCGACCAGATGCGAAGACCGTTGGCATCCAGTTTTGCCTTAAGCTCCTTCGCCTCATCGCAGGTGAACTTCACAAAGTTCTTGTCGCCGACCGTGCGCGCTTCAAGATGCTTAATACCATTGTCCAGCATCGCGGAAATCTGTTCTTCAATGGGGTTGCCCGCTTCATCAGCGAACGCGCCGAGAATAATGTCTTTCATTGTCATTCCCATCCTTTCAGGTAGTTAAAATTCGATCAAACGCCACTATATGCCGAGAAACCGCCGTCAACCGGCACGACCACGCCGGTCACAAAGCCGGACGCCTTCTCGTCGGTCAGCCACAGCAAGGTGCCGAGCAGCTCGTCCGCCTCGCCGAAACGACCCATGGGAGTCGCGCGCAGGATCTTCTCGGTACGGGGGGTGGGATTACCCTCAGCATCGAACAGCAGAGCACGGTTCTGGTTGGTGACAAAGAAGCCGGGCGCGATCGCGTTGACGCGGATACCCTCGCCTGCGAAATGCACCGCCAGCCACTGGGTGAAGTTGGACACCGCCGCCTTCGCCGCGCTGTACGCGGGGATCTTGGTCAGCGGACGGAACGCGTTCATCGAGGACACGTTCAGGATACAGCAGCCCTCGACACCCAACATATCCTTCGCAAAGATCTGGGTAGGAAGCAGTGTGCCCATCAGGTTGAGATCGAACACAAAGTTAAAGCCCGCCTTGTCAAGGTTAAAGAAGGTCGCAAAATCCTCAGCGGACTCGTCGCCCTCTTGGAAGGTCTCGTGCAGGGTGGTGCACTTCGGGCTGTTGCCGCCCGCACCGTTGATGAGGATCTGGCACTTACCGTAATCCGCAACGATGGCGTCGTGCACGGCGATGAGGTTTTCCTTATCCAACACATTAGCCTTATAACCCTTCGCTTCGCCGCCCTCGGCAACGATCTCGGCGGCGGCGGCTTTCGCCGCATCCTCGTTGAGATCGAGCAGAGCGATCTTGTGACCCTGCTTGGCAAGAGCCTTCGCAAACGCGGAGCACAGCACGCCGCCCGCGCCGGTGATAACTACAACTTTACTCATATTCCTAAATCTCCTTCACTATCATTACTCAAATGCTTTGAGGACTTCCCGCATCTTGATCGCAGTGCCGTCCCAGTCACCCCACATACCGCCCTCAAGGCTGATGCGGGCATCGTAGCCGTTCTCTCGGAGTGCCGCTGCCCATTCGGCAACGTCCGCCTGATCCTCGGGTTTGATCGGCATATTGCGGTCTTCGTAGCCACGGGCAATATGCACGTGCTTAAGCACGTCGCCGCAGGTGCGGATGGTGTCAAGACCTTCGCCCGACATCGCCACGTGGAAGAAGTCCGCCAGCACCGCCACGTTGGGGTGGTTGGCACGCTGACACATCGCAATGCCTTCCGCGACGGTGTTGATGGCGTTGCATTCCTTCGGGTTGAGCGGCTCGATGACGATCTGAATGCCAAACTCGGCACCGATGTCACCCGCGAGACGCAGAACCTTCGCAAAGTTCTCCTCGCCCTGTTCGCGCTTAGCCTCGTCGAGGATGCTGCGCGCGGCACCGCTGCCGATGACCGCGATCTTCAGCCCCAAACGGGATGCCTTGCGGAACGCCATACGGATATACTCCTCAATGGCGGCAAAATCAATGTTCTCGCTCGTGAGATCGCCCTTCTGGAAGCCGAAGAAGAAGCAGTTGCAGGTCTCCGCCCAGATGCCGAGCTGTTCCATCTCGGCGCGCAGTTCCTCGATCTTCTCATCGGAGAATTTCGAAAAATCGTACAGCGCGATCTCGACATAATCATAACCATATTCTTTCGCTTTAGCGATCAAACTCGTATCGCCGTTGATGCAAATACCAAAACGCATTATTCACGCCCTCTTTCTACGGCCTCGAACAGGCCGGCAATATAAGTCGCGCCCAGCGCGCGGTCATACAGACCATAACCGTAACGACCCTTTTCGCCCCAGATCATACGACCGTGATCGGGACGGACATAGCCGTCGAAACCGCTCTCGACGAGAGCTTTGACGATCTCGTACATATCCAGCGAACCGCAAGAGGTGGGATGACCCACTTCCTCAAACTGACGCTCGCCCGTGTGCTTGATGTTGCGCAGGTGCGCAAAATGGATGCGCTTGCCGAAACGGCGAATCATCGCGGGCAGATCGTTGTCCACCGACGCGCCGAGTGAGCCGGTGCAGAAGGTCAGACCGTTTGCGGGGCTGTCGACGATCTTCAGGAAACGCTCAAGGTTCTCCTCGCAGGTGATGATGCGAGGCAGACCGAACATACCCCACGGCGGGTCGTCGGGATGGATCGCCATCTTGACGCCAACCTCTTCCGCGACGGGGATGACCGCCTTGAGGAATACCGCGAGGTTCTCCCACAACTGCTCCTCGCCCATCGCCTTGTAGGTCTCGAGCAGAGCCTTAAGTTCTTCTTTTGAATAGCTCTCGTCCCAACCGGGCAAAGACAACTCGCAGGTCAGCGGGTTCATCTCCAACACGGTCTGGTCGTCATACGCGAGCGCATTCGCGCCGTCGGGCTGCTGATGCTCCAGCTCGCTGCGCAGCCAGTCGAACACCGGCATAAAGTTATAGCAGATGCACTTGACGCCCGCTTTACCGAGGCGGCGCACATTTTCGCAATAATTTGCAATCAGCTGAGGAGCCTTCTCGTTTCCAAGCTTAATGTCCTCGGGAACGGGCACGCTCTCGACGACCTCAAACTCCAGTCCTTTGTCGTTGGCTTTCTTCTTGAGCGCAGCGATGCTCTCCTCGCTCCACACCTCACCGGCGGGCACATCGTACACCGCGGAAACGATGCCGCTCATTGTAGGGATCTGGCGAATATGATCCAGCGTTACCGGATCGTTGTCGCCATACCAGCGAAAGGTCATTTTCATAACACAGTCCTCCTTTTTTGATGGCGATCCGACAAACCGTCTATCGGTATGCCATACGCCGCCACTCTTAGTTTCATTATAGCGAAATCCGTCGCGATTTTCCATTGTTTATTCATAGAAAAAAAGCGAATTTATATTGCAAATATGTTCATCGTATGATACACTGTTTATGACATAGTGACCAATTCTTGTCAATATATCCAAAGCGAGTTGATATAAAATGGAGATACAGATCAAAGGACGGGACAACTGGCAATATCAGCACACGCTGACTCCGTACCCCGACCCGCAGAGCTTTTTTATGCACGCACACGACACCTTCGAGGTGTTATATTTCGTGTCGGGCAAGGGCACCTATTCGGTGGAAAGCACCGCCTACGCGCTTGAGCCGGGCAGCGCACTGCTGATGCGCCCGGGCGAGGTGCATAAGTTGCAGATCGACCCTGCGCAACCTTACGAGCGCATTGTACTGCAATTTCGTGAAAACTGGCTGTTGCAGTTTAACGACCTGTACCGTCCTCTGCTGTCGCCGTTCATCCGCCGTCCGCTCGGACAGAATAACCTCTATACCCCCGCCGAGCTGGACAGCGATTTCGTTCTCGCCTGCCTCAAACGCATCGAAACCGCAGGTGATACCGCGATGCAGACATTGATCGCGGAAACCGTCCTCCCCACCATTCTGTCGGAATTTTACAAAGCATACGCCACACGACGTCACGCCACCGATGAGCAGCCCGCGCCGCCGCACACACGTATGCAGGATATTTTGTTGTACGTCAACGAGCACCTGTTTGATGAATTGAGCCTTGACGACCTGTGCAAACGTTTTTATATCAGCAAGACCCAGCTCGGACGCCTGTTTCGCACCGCGACAGGTTCAACCGCGTGGGATTACATCCTCGTCAAGCGGCTTGTCAAGGCGCGACAACAGATTCTGTCGGGTGTCGCCGTGACCGAAGCATCTCTCGCCTGCGGTTTTCGGGATTATTCCGCCTTTTACCGTGCTTATAAGAAACGCTACGGCGAATCCCCTGTGCTTGACCGCCGCCGCACGATGGCAAAATAAGCATAAAAACGAACGGTGCACGCCGGGCATTGGGGGTGTTTTTTTGTTAA
>JAZOCG010000064.1:0-2040 GCA_045596345.1 Acutalibacteraceae bacterium | reverse complement strand
AATGGTAGGTTTTATCGGTACACACTTAGTGAACGTTGTCGTCTTGTGTTAGAAAAAGATAAAGAATGGTTTAAATCATTCCGTTCGTTCACTCCCGAAGCGTTTGATGAGTATGAAGAACGAGAAGGAATGCCAATGCCTATATGATCAAGTAAATTCAATAAACCAACCTATAAATCTACAGGCAAAACGAGTTTAGTTTGAAACGCTCGCAAAGAAACAGCACCCTTGTGGGTGCTGTTTCTTTTTGTGGACAATTCGGATATTTGGTGGTAAAATATAGATACTAACCATATCCATTTACGGAAAGGTGGTATTCCAATGGACACGAAAGACATTCTCGCACGGGTGGATCACACCCTGCTTGCCCAGACCGCGACCTGGGAGCAGGTGCGGGCGATCTGCGACGATGGGCTGCGGTATGCGACCGCGTCGGTGTGTATCCCCGCCTGCTATGTGAAGCAGGCGAAGGATTACGTCGGCGATCGGCTGGCGATCTGCACCGTCATCGGGTTTCCCAACGGCTATTCCACCACCGCTGCCAAATGTTTTGAGGCGCGCGACGCGGTGGAAAACGGCGCGGACGAGATCGATATGGTCATCAATGTCGGTTGGGTCAAAGCGGGACTGTTTGACGCCGTGCGCGACGAGATCGCGACGGTGAAGGCGGCGTGCGGTGGTAAATTGCTCAAGGTCATCATCGAAACTTGCCTGCTCACCGACGAGGAGAAGATCACGCTGTGCCGTGTCGTGTCAGAGGCGGGTGCGGAGTACATCAAGACCTCGACCGGCTTTTCGACGGGCGGCGCGACCCGCGAGGACGTCGCCTTGATGCGCGCACACGTAGCACCGCACGTCAAAGTGAAGGCGGCGGGCGGTATTTCCTCGATGCAGGATGCGGCGGATTTTGTGGCACTCGGGGCGGATCGCCTCGGCACGAGCCGCATTGTCAAAATTGTGAAAGAAACAACCGAGAAAGGGTGTGGCTCTGATGGCAAACTTTCCGACTCCGCATATTAATGCGACTCCTGCGGACTTTGCACCGACGGTGCTGATGCCGGGCGATCCTCTGCGTGCAAAATTCATCGCGGAGAAATTCCTCGATAATGCGAAACTCGTCAATAACGTGCGCGGCATCCAAGGCTACACGGGCACGTATGAGGGCACGCGCGTGAGCGTGATGGCGAGCGGCATGGGTATGCCGTCAATGGGTATCTATTCTTACGAATTATTCAACTTCTTCGATGTGCAGAACATTCTGCGTATCGGCTCGGCGGGGGCGTACAGCACCGATCTGCACGTGCGGGACATCGTGCTTGGGATGGGTGCGTGCACCAACTCCAACTATGCTGAGCAATACGGCTTGCCCGGCACGTTTGCGCCCATTGCCGACTGGTCGCTTTTGCGCACCTGCGCGGATACCGCCGACGAGTTGGGATTTACCTGCCACGTGGGTAACATCCTCTCGTCCGACACGTTCTATCGCGATGACGAATCGGTGTCGTCGTGGGTGAAGATGGGGGTGCTCGCCACCGAGATGGAAGCGGCGGCACTGTATATGAACGCGGCGCGGTGCGGCAAGAAGGCACTGGCGATCTGCACTGTGTCGGATCACCTCATCACGGGTGAAGCGACGTCTGCCGAAGAGCGACAGACCTCCTTCACCGATATGATGGAACTGGCACTGAAAACCGTGAAGAAATTAGGAGATTAACGGATGAAACGCGTGTTTTTGATCGTGCTCGATTCCTGCGGTATCGGCGCACTGCCGGATGCGGCGGCGTTTGGTGACGCGGGATGTAATACCCTGCGCCGTATTGCATCGTCGCCCGCGTTTGAGGCATCGGCTATGCGCAGTCTGGGGCTTGGCAATATCGACGGCGTTGACTATATTGGTGCGACCGATACGCCAACGGCAGCGGTGGCGCGGCTCGCCGAACAGTCGATGGGCAAGGACACCACCATCGGTCACTGGGAGATCGCGGGTGTCGTATCACCGCGCGCGCTGCCGACCTATCCCGACGGCTTTCCGTCCGAGGT
>JAZOCG010000063.1:0-10621 GCA_045596345.1 Acutalibacteraceae bacterium | reverse complement strand
GAACGCGAGCACGGCAAAGACGCCCTTACGCAAGCACCGTGTGCGGCTGCCGTGCGGCACTTTGTATAATCCCGTGGGAAAAGAAAGACTAAAAAAGCCCCCATTGTATTTGCACCGCAAGCTTATCGCGCCTTTCGCTAGCCTCGGCGTGCGCGTCAGCGAACGCGAGCACGGCAAAGACGCCCTTACGCAAGCACCGTGTGCGGCTGCCGTGCGGCACTTTGTATAATCCCGTGGGAGAAGAACGAGCAAGAATAAGCAGGTTAATAGGTTTGTGCCACTGACTCGAAGTGCTTCCTGCAGAACCCTCGGCGTTTCCGCCGCAAATATTTACAGTTTTGTAATCATTCTTCCTTTTTCACGCGATGTGCTGTAATGAACCTATTGTATGAGATCAAAAATCACGGTCGGCGTGTTCCTGTGGTACAAAAAGCAATCCTTTCTTTGTCCGCCGCTGTTTCAAAACAGCGGCGGATGATGTTTTACAGAAAATGCCGCAAAAAAAGTGGAAAATTTATCAAACTTTCTCTTTCTTTTTGTTAATAGATGGGGTATAATATCTTATGGAATAATGTTGGGAGGTTTTACTATGCCGTTAGTTAACACAAAAGAGATGTTTAAGAAAGCGTATGAGGGCGGTTATGCCATCGGCGCGTTTAATGTCAATAATATGGAGATCGTGCAGGGCATCATCGCCGCGTGCAAGGAGCTCAACTCCCCCGTCATCCTGCAGGTGTCGGGCGGCGCGCGCAAGTATGCACACCATGCGTATCTCTATAACATGGTCAAAGCCGCCGAGGAGGAGTCGGGTCTGCCGATCGCGCTGCACCTCGACCACGGCAACAGTTTTGAGCTGTGCAAGGATTGCATCGACGGCGGTTTCACCTCCGTGATGATCGACGGCTCGCATCTGCCGTATGAGGAGAACGTTGCGCTGACCAAGAAGGTTGTCGACTATGCTCACGCCCACGGTGTCACCGTCGAGGGCGAGCTCGGTCAGCTCGCGGGCATCGAGGACGATGTCAACGTCTCCGCTGAGAACGCCAGCTATACCGATCCCGATCAGGTGCAGGATTTCGTCACCCGCACGGGTGTTGACTCCCTTGCCATCGCTATCGGCACCAGCCACGGCGCGTTCAAATTCAAGCCCGGTCAGAAGCCGCAGCTGCGCTTTGATATTCTGCAGGAAGTGATGGATCGCCTGCCGGGCTTCCCCATCGTTCTGCACGGCGCGTCCTCGGTTATGCCCGAGTACGTCGCACAGATCAACGAGTTCGGCGGTCAGATGGCGGACGCCATCGGCATCCCCGAGGATATGCTGCGTCAGGCGGCATCGATGGCGGTGTGTAAGATCAACGTCGACTCCGACCTGCGCCTTGCACTCACCGCGGGTATCCGTAAGCATCTCGCGGAGAACCCCGGTCACTTCGATCCCCGTCAGTATCTTGCCGACGGTCGCGCGAACATCGCCGAAGTGGTCAGCCACAAGATTCGGAACGTTCTGGGTAGCGAAGGTAAGGCGTAAGCGTCCCTCGCATATAGAGTTTTTGCAGGCGGGGGATTTTCTCCGCCTGCGTTTTATTCCTCCCACCGAAAGGAGACCGTTCTATGCTTCTCGTTCTTGATATGGGTAATACCAACATCACCATCGGCGTGTTTGACGGCAACCGCCTGCTGCTGCAGTCGCGTATGGCGACCGATAAACGCCAGATGGAAGATCAGTACGCTATCGCGCTGATGGATCTTCTTCGTCTGTATAAGCTCGAAGCGAGTGCTTTTACGGGCGCGGTGCTGTCTTCGGTCGTGCCGCCGCTCAACCGCGCGCTGTGCGAAGCGGTGCGCAAGGTGACGGGGCTGACCCCGTTGCTTGTCGGTCCCGGCACAAAAACGGGGCTGAACATCCGCATCGACAATCCCGCATCATTGGGTGCCGATCTGCTCGTCGGCGCGGTCGCGGCGGTGGATAAAGTCGGTGCCCCCTGCATCGTGTGGGATCTCGGCACGGCGACCACCGTGTCGGTGGTGGATAAGGACGGTGCCTTGCGCGGCGGCGCGATCATGCCGGGCATCGGCACGGCACAACGCTCCCTCACCGAGAGCACCTCACTGCTGCCCAGCATCAGCCTCGATGCCCCGTCGAAAGTCATCGGCGCGAACACCACCGCGTGCTTGCAATCGGGTGCGGTATACGGCAACGCCGCGATGCTGGACGGGATGAACGAGCGCATTATTGAGGAACTTGGCTACGACGCCCCCGTTGTGGTGACGGGCGGGCTGGGACGGCAGATCGTGCCGCACTGCCGCCGCGCCGCTACCTATGTGGATGAATTGCTGCTCGAAGGCTTGCGGCTGATTTACGAGAAAAATCGGAAATAAGCGATCTTTACAAATCTTAACGGGCGGTCGCGGACGCCCGCCCCTACGCCAAGATTTGCACAAACTTCAAACACCACCGTAGGGGTCGACGTCCTCGGCGACCCGTTACGCCCCCAGCAACTCCCGCCTGCGTGTCGGCGAAGCGGACATCCTTTGATGCCGCTATCCCACGAGACCCGTATGCGGTTTATATAAATATTTCCGACGTTGTATTCTTGAGAAACGACAGTAAAGGAGAATGATTATGAAAACCAACCGGAAGATTTTGCGTATGGTCGAGCTGGCACTGCTCGCCGCCATCATCGTCGTGCTGCAACAGATCGTCATACCGCTGCCCGGCGGACTGACCCTCTCGCTCGTACTGATCCCCATCGTGGTCGGTGCCGTGCTGTTTGGACCCGCCGCAGGCGCGATCCTCGGCGGCGTATTCGGCGTGGTGGTCACGTTTTTGGTAATGACCGCCCGCGCAGGAGAGCTTTCCACGATGATGTGGATCGCGAACCCCCTCGTCACCGCGCTCGTCTGTATCCTCAAGGGCGTCGCCGCAGGCTGGGTCGCCGGACTTGTCGCCCGCGCATTCAAAAAGCGTGAGTTTGTCGGCATCGTGCTTGCCGCCGCTGTCGCCCCCGTTGTCAACACCGGCATCTTTTTGCTCGGTATGCTGACGGTGTTCCGCGAGGTGATGATGACTTTCGCCGCCAACATCGGTATGGGCGGCACGGGCGTGATATATTTCGCGGTGGTGGTGCTGGTCGGCATCAATTTTATCATCGAGTTTGCCGCCAACCTCATCCTATCCCCCACCATCGCCTCCATCGTCAAAGCGGTACGTAAAAACGTATGAAAAAGTGCCCTGAGCATCAGCTCAGGGCACTTTCTTTGCTTGATGGAATTAGCCTTCCTTAATAGCCAATTTGTTTAAATCGTTCTGCAGCATGCAATAGTTCACGATGCTCAGTCCGATCAAACCGAGGACCAGATAAATGACCGAGTTGTCCTTATGGGGAATACCCTTCGCCTCACAGCCTGCGGTTAGTTTCTGCTCACATAGGAAGAAACCGAGGAAAGGCAACAAGATCATCAGCACGATCTCCAACACGCCGGAATCCGTCTCGTCCTTCACCGAAACCGAATCGCGCGCCAAGCAAATCGCCCAATAGATTCCGTAAATACCACAGGTTACGATGCTGAGAATCACCGCCACCACTATGTTTCGCTCTTTAATGTTCATTGTAAGCCCTCCTCTAAAAGTTTATTCCATTTTATCAGTTTTTTCGTCTAATGTCAACAATTTTCCTGCTTCGCGAGCGGTTTGCCGTCTTGCGTTTTATTTGTGTTTGTTGTATAGTATTACCATCCTATTCGGTAAAAGGGGGCGTCATTCCTGTGAGGAGCAAGAAGCGTCTTGTTGCCGTGTTGCTGACTGTGCTTGGGGTCAGCGTGATCGGCATCGGTTACGGCTTTCTCGTGAATAACGGCATCGGTATACCTTGCCTGTTTTACACTGTTACGGGACTGCGTTGCCCCGGCTGCGGCATCTCCCGTGCTCTCGCTGCCCTGTTGTGCGGGCGATTCGATCGATTTGTCGGATATAATCCGCTCGCTCCGCTGATTGTGCTTTACCTGCTTTGGCTTGGCGTCTTTACCGCTAAACGGTATATTCAAACAGGTAAGATCGCCTATTCCTCCCCCTGCAAGTGGATCGACGTCAGTATGCTCACTTTCCTACTCGTTTGGTGGATCACGCGAAATTTTCTGCAAATATAAATCATCCGCGCGGGCATAAACCCACGCACAGCATCCATACTATATCGAGGTGTTTTTGATGGTGATCGATTTTCATACCCACTGCTTCCCCGACAACATCGCTGAGCGCGCGATCGCGAAGCTGGCTTTCGTATCGGGCGGCTTACAGCCTTATACCGACGGCACGCTGGGCGGACTGCGGCGGTCGATGGCGAAAGACGGCGTCGATCTGTCGGTTGTGCTGTCCATCGCGACCAACGCGCAGCAGCAACAGAATGTCAACAACTTTGCCGCTGCCATTAATAACGAGCAGGACATCGTCGCATTCGGCTCGGTCTATCCGCACAGCGAGGACGGGCTCGACGAGCTCGAGCGTATCAAAGCCCTTGGGCTTAAGGGTGTCAAGCTCCACCCTGACTACCAAGGCTTTTCTGTCGAGGATCCGAAAATGAAACCTCTCTACCGCAAGATCTCCTCCCTCGGACTGATCACGGTGTTCCACGCAGGGCTGGACTACGGCTTTGCCCCACCCTACGGCGGCATGCCCGAAAAGATGCGCACCGCTGTCGGCTGGTTCGACAGTCCCGTCGTCGCCGCGCACTGGGGTGGCATCAATTGCGGCGAAGGCGTGTTGCAACATCTGTGCGGCATCGATCATCTCTACTTCGACACCTCTTTCGGCTACGCGATGATGCCGCGCTACTATGCCGAGAAAATTCTCGAAAAACAAGGTACCGACAAGATGTTGTTCGGCACCGATACGCCGTGGCACAACCCCGCGTTGGAGTGGCGGCTGCTCGATACGCTGGGCTTATCCGACGCCGAGCGCGAAGCGATTGCCAGCGGCAACGCAAAGAAATTACTGAACTTATAACAAACAGCCCTGCGGCAAAAGCCGCAGGGCTGTTACGTTTCTAAATCATTTCTTATCCTTAAACAGGGCGTTGAGCGCGTACATCGACAACACGAGCACCGCCGTGACCGCAAAGATGCCGAGCATACCGATACCCATCAACGGAAGAGAGTTCATAAACGCTTGTACATTAAACATATCCGTCACCTCAACCAATCAAATTCAGGATCATACCGCCGGCGATAACCGACGCGATCTGACCCGACACATTGACACCGATGGAGTGCATCAGCAGGAAGTTCTGGGGATCTTCTTTAAGCCCCATCTTATGTACCACGCGCGCCGACATCGGGAAGGCGGAGATGCCCGCCGCGCCGATCATCGGGTTGAGCTTGTTACCGTCCTTGGCGAAGACATTGATGATCTTCGCGAACAGCACGCCGCCCGCCGTGTCAAAGATGAACGCCACTAATCCCAGACCGATGATCATCAGCGTCTCCTTGGACAGGAACTGATCTGCCTGCATCTTGGTCGCGATGGTGATGCCCAGGAACAGCGTCACGAGGTTCGCAAGCACCTTCTGCGCGGTCTCGGAGAGGTTATCCAACACACCGCATTCGCGGATCAGATTACCGAACATCAAGAAGCCGATGAGTGCCACACTGCGGGGCGCGACAATACCCGTGATGACAGTGATGACCACGGGGAACAAGATTTTGGTCGTCTTAGACACCGCCGCCGGCTTATAGGGCATACGGATCAGCCGCTCTTTCTTGGTCGTGAGCAGGCGGATAACGGGCGGCTGAATAACCGGCACGAGTGCCATATAGGAATACGCCGCGACCATAATTGCACCGACGTATTTCGAGCCGAGGAAGTTTGCCACGAAGATGGACGTCGGACCGTCCGCCGCACCGATAATAGCGATAGAGGCTGCGTCCTTGAGATCAAAACCGAGAAGGGACGCGAGGCTAAGCGTCATAAAGATACCGAACTGCGCCGCCGCGCCGAAGATCATCAATTTCGGGTTAGACAGCAACGGTCCGAAGTCGATCATCGCACCGATGCCGACAAACAGGAGAAGCGGGAACAATTCATTCGCGATACCCATCCCGAACAATTCGTCAATGACACCCGGCTCGTAGGAAACGCCCTCCGCGCCCGCCTCAAACAGCTTCTTGCCTTCTTCGAGGCTGAGCAGAATCTCGCCGCCCGCCGTCTTCTGATAATAGCGATCCACCACGCCCGACCAAGGCAGGTTCACAAGGATCGCACCGAAGCCCATCGGCAACAGCAACGTCGGCTCCATATCCTTTTTGATCGCCAGATAGATGAGCACCGCACCGATGACCCACATCACGATCTGTTGCCAGGTAATGTTCACCACATTACCAAACACACTGGTAATTACGTTCACGATCATATCCTCCTTAAATTTTTATATAAAAAAGACTTTTACCGAGATCACTCTCGGTAAAAGTCTTGCTGTTTCATTCTCAAGCGAACCAAAAAGGCTGTATTGACGCCGGAGAAACGGATAAACCTCCGTTAGCTACTCCCTTTTACAGATAGTATTTTATCCGCTTTTTCAGCAAAAGTCAAGAAAATTCTGACAGTGCAACCTGATCGAGTAAGCGTCCATTACTTTTTGGGTGCCGTTATCCTATTGTACAACGTTGATCGGATTCCCGTCTATAAACGCGCGGACGTTGTCCGCGACCTGTTCGACCAGTCGCTGACGGGTCTCCCTTGCCGCCCAAGCGATATGCGGGGTAATGAGGCACCGCGGTGCACCGAACAGCGGACAATCCGCCGCCATCGGCTCGTGGCACAGCACGTCCAGACCTGCACCGCCGAGATGCCCGCTGTCGAGCGCGGCACGCAACGCCGCCTCGTCCACGAGAGGACCGCGGGCGGTGTTGATGAACAGTGCGCCTTGCTTCATATTCGCAAACGCCTGCGCATCCATCATCCCCGCGGACTGCTCGTTGAGCGGACAATGCAACGTAACGATATCCGCACGGGAAAGCAATTCGCCAAATGTCACCTGCTCGACTGTCGGGTCGCCGCAGGGACGGCGGGTATACACCAGCACCGACATACCAAACGCGTGCGCGATATCTGCCACACGCCGCCCGATGGCACCGTAACCGACGATACCGATGACCTTGCCCGCCAATTCCGTGATCGGCAACGGGAAATACGTGAAGGCGGGGCTTCGAATCCAATCGCCCGCGGCGACGGTGGCGTTATAGTCCGCAACGCGGTTGTATAGTGCGAGAATGAACGCAAAGGTGTGCTGCGCCACCGCATCGGTGGAATAGCTTGGCACGTTGCATACGGTGATGCCGTGTTCTCGCGCGTACACGAGGTCGACGTTGTTATACCCCGTCGCGCACAGACCAATATATTTGAGTTTCGGTGCCGCCGCCATCACCTCGGCGGTCATCAGCACCTTGTTGCACAGCACGATGTCGGCATCCGCGATGCGTGCCGGCAGTTCCTCGGGCGAGGTGAGCCCATAAATGCGCACATCCCCCAGCGAGCGCAGAATGTCAAACGTTACGCCGTTGCCAACAACCGCATCCGCCTCCGTCACTACGATGATCATAGCCCATCCTCCTTTGCGACATTTCCGTTCTTATCATACCACACAACCAAATTATTTACAATTTTTATCTTTTCAAACGCGCGAGTTTATTATATAATGGAAACAGAAACACCGCATAAACCCCCTATCAAGAGAATAGGATAATTGACGAAAGGCTAAGGTGAGCAATATGAAACTGCATTTTTTGGGCGCGGCACACGAGGTTACCGGTTCTTGTACACTCATCGAAGCGGCAGGACACCGCATCCTTATCGACTGCGGTATGGAACAGGGCGCAGACATTTATGAAAATGCCGACCTGCCGGTTGCCGCGGGAGAGATCGACGCGGTGCTGCTCACCCACGCTCATATCGACCATTCAGGCAAGATCCCGATGCTGGTCGCACAAGGGTTTAAGGGGCTCATCTGCACCACCGAGGCAACCGCGGCACTATGCCGTATTATGCTGATGGACTCGGCGCATATTCAGCAATTCGAAGCGGAATGGCGCAACCGAAAAGCCAAGCGCAACGGGCAACCCGAATACGTCCCGCTATACACTGCCGGCGACGTACAGCGGACACTGACGCTACTGCGCCCCTGCGGGTACGGGCAACGGTATGAGCTGTTTGACAACGTCGCGGTGACCTTCACCGATGCGGGACACCTGCTCGGCTCAGCGAGCATCACCGTTGCCATTACCGAAAACGGCAAAACCGAAACGCTGCTGTTTTCGGGCGATCTCGGCAACTGCCGCCGTCCCCTCATCCGCGACCCGCAGACACCGCCCCCCGCCGACTACATTGTGGTCGAGTCCACCTACGGTGACCGCGACCACGGCGACCGACCCGATTATGTCACGGCACTCACCGATATCCTGCAGCGCACCTTCGACCGCGGTGGCAACGTCGTCATTCCGTGCTTCGCTGTCGGACGCACGCAGGAGATGCTGTATCTGCTTCGCCAGATCCAAAACAGCGGTCTTGTCAAGGGACATCCCGACTTTGCCGTTTGGGTCGACAGCCCGCTCGCGGTAGAGGCGACCAACATCTACAACGGCGATCTGCTCGACTACTATGATGAGGAAACCCTCGCCCTGCTCGAACAGGGTGAAAACCCCATTCATTTTAAGGGACTGCACTTGTCGGTGACAAGCGACGAGTCCCGCGCCATCAACGCCGATCACTCGCCGAAGGTAATTCTTTCCGCATCGGGCATGTGCGAAGCAGGGCGCATCCGCCACCACCTAAAGCATAATCTGTGGCGAGCCGACAGTACCGTGCTGTTTGTCGGCTATCAATCAAACGGCACCATCGGGCGCAAGCTGATCGACGGCGCGGACAGCGTCAAGCTGTTCGGCGAGGAGATCCGCGTGCGTGCCGAGATCGCCACCTTGGCGGGTATCAGCGGTCACGCCGACCGCGGAATGATGCTCGACTGGCTTTCCGCCATTGATGGGGAGAAACAGCATATCTTCGTCAACCACGGGGAGGATACCGTCACCGCGAACTTTGCCGCTGAAATCAGCAGCACCCTCGGCGTTGCCTCGTCCGCGCCGTATAACGGTGCGGTGTACGATACCGACGCGGGACGCTATCTGGAAGAAGGCAATAAGGTTCGTCTTGAGAAGAAACCCTTCGGCGGACAGGTCGCGAGTGCCGTGTTTCAGCGTCTGCTGGCGGCGGGTCGCCGCCTGATGAGCGTCATCGAAAAAAACAAGGGCGGTGCAAATAAAGATCTGGCGAAATTCGCCGATCAAGTCAACGCGCTCGCCGACAAATGGGAGCGATAGGAGGAACTGCCACTCGTGAACATCACCATACAAGATATCAACACCCGCATTGATGCGGGGGCAGCAGACTTTATTGCGGCGACCGATGCCGCCTATGCGGCACAGCTCGACCACATCGCCGAGCACATCTGCGCGCATCGCGAGCACAGCCCCGTCATCCTGCTGTCGGGTCCGTCCGGCTCGGGTAAAACCACCACCGCGCGTATGCTCGAGCAAAAACTCGACGCCATGGGATGCGAGACCCACACGCTATCGATGGACGATTATTTCAACACGCTCTCTCCCGAACAGCTTGCGCTCGCGGCGGAGGAAAAGCTGGATCTCGAGTCACCCGAGCGGGTGGATGCCGCCCTGCTCAAGCAACAGCTCGAGGCGTTCATCGCAGGAGAGCCGATCACGATCCCGCACTTTGATTTTCGCACCAGCACACGCGGTGTGTCCGATCGTGTGCTCGCCCGCAAGCCGGGGGAACTGCTCATCCTAGAGGGCATCCACGCGCTCAACCCCGCCGTCGTCCCCTTGCCTGAGGATCAGACGGTGCGGCTGTATGTCAGTGTGCGTACCCGCCTGATCACAGCGGCAGACATTCCGCTTCACCCGATGGAGATCCGTCTGCTTCGCCGCATTTTGCGGGACGTACGCACCCGCGGACGCGACCCGCGGGATACCCTGCGGATGTTCCGCAGCGTTCAGCGCGGTGAGGACAATTATATTATGCCGTATAAATACCGCTCCACCTTTGATATCGACACCTTCTTTGCGTATGAGGTGAGTGTGTATAAGCAGCTCATCGAGCCGCTGCTCATTCCGCTTGCCGATCAGCCCGAGATCCGCGAATTGTTGCCCGTGCTCGACGAATTGCACCCCATCGACGACACCGCCGTTCCCGCGGCGGCACTCATCCGCGAATTTATCGGAGAATAACAAAACACCCGAGGCAAAGTGCGTTGTTCTTATCGGAGAAAATAGAATTCTTTTAAATTCAGCTAAGAACCAGCATCGCATTTGTAAGTACAAATGCACTTGGGCAGTAGCCCAAACCCACTAACAACAAAAAAGAGAAGATTCGTATCATAACGAGTCTTCTCTTTCTTTTTGTCTGATAAGTGATATGCTGACTAAAGTCAGCGTGATATTTTCGCTTTGCGAAAGTGATATGAAACCTATCGGTTTCGTGATATTCTATTCGCCATAAACTGTCCGCAGGACAATATCACTATGCGTAGCATAATATCACTGCGAAGCAATATAACTCGCCGTCAGG
>JAZOCG010000062.1:0-4581 GCA_045596345.1 Acutalibacteraceae bacterium | reverse complement strand
TGATGGCAGCGGTAAGGTTGCCGCCGGTGAAGCATTGTCGGACTGTCGCTTTGTCACTGCGCAACAGGCGCGTGAGCCCGTATGCGGAAGTGGCATCCACGGTACCGGAGAAGGAGCATCCGGCGAGTGTTCGCTCGTTGGCTCCTGCGATGCCGGCAAAATCTGCATCGACGGTGAGGTTAGCATCGGTGACGGAGCAGGCGAGGATCTCGCCGAAATTCTTCTCGGTGAAGCCGGCAAAGGAAGAACACGGACCGCTCGCGGATTTGATGGTGCAGGATTCCATGCGTCCTCGATTCTGTTCCGCAAGACCGTAGAAGGAGATCTCTTCGCCCAACTTGGGCTTTGTCACGGTGACGTTGCGCAGAGTACCACGGTTTCTGCGGGTCATGGCACCGTCGTCGATGAATACGGGGGATTTCAAGGTCAGGTTTTCAATGGTACCACGGTTGGTCTTGATGGCGTACTCGTTGATTGTGAGGTTGGTTATGGTATGACCGTCACCGTTCAAGTTGCCGTAAAAGTGCTTGAGTTGAGGCGATGTTTCGTTGTCTACGGTAATATCAGCGGTCAGAATAAAATCGGCGTGCGGTGCGCGCTTGATATACACAAAATCTTCGACACAGGCGATGGGGATGTTGCCGATATTCTTCGGGAAAGTCACGAATGAATAGATAAACACCGCCGCCGCGGCGAGGGAGAGCAGTGCCGACAGCACGGGTGCGAGCGAAAGCAAAACCGTGCACGCTTTTGGCAGGCTGTACTTTTTGGGACGATATCGTTTAAGTGCTTTGGTGATGGCGGTCTTGATCCAATGAACAAGCAGGCACGCGCCGAGCGCAATCAGCAGGGCTGGAAGCAGCGGATAGCGCAGAAGCGTTGAGGGGGTGTTCAGCGTGTGCAAACCACACAGCAGCAGCGGGATGCTCAGGCACACCGCGAGATACGACACGACGGTAGCGATAACGCCCTTGCTGATTGCCTTGGAACTGCCGACCTTGTTATCTGCCTGTTGTTTTTGTGTCACCTGTTGATGCCGTTCATGCAAAACCGCCACGGCTTCGGAGTGCTGTTTTTGCAGACGGGTGCGGTAGTTGTCCCAATCGTGGATGAACGTTTGCGGATCGGCGAGTAACGCCGCCGTCTTTTCCGCATACGGGGTGAGGTCGGCGAAGTGTTCGGTGTATTCCTTCTCGATCTCAGCGATGCGGCTGAGCTGTTTTTGTGCCATCTCTGCTGCCGCTTCGTCGGTGTAATCGTCGCGCTGCTTAGTGAGGAAATCGTTCAGTGCTTTATCCGACGGGTACGAGAGGAGATTTTTGGTGAAGTCGACGCTCTCGAACATCACGTAGCGACGATAGTACTCGCCGTTTTCGGGGAATTTACCGATGAAGAAGAGCAATATATCGGCATTGACATTCTCCGCCGATACGGTGCGATCGCAGAACGCGCCCTTGGCGGTTTCGGCAGCGTGTCGCTCGTCGTCGGTTGCCGCTCGAACAACGCTCTGCTCATAGCAGTAAAGAATGGCGTTACAGTCTTCGACGGTTTTGTGCGCCGACTTTTCCAGTGCGGCAGCAAGCGTCTGATAACGCGCGCACACCGTCTCGCCGTTTTTGTCCAAGCCGATGCGTACGGCAGAGCGATCATCGGAAAACAGCGGGGAAGAAGCGGGATCCGCCCATCGGTCGAGCACCTCTGACGGCGCGGGATGCAGACCGATGAGCCTGTCCAGTTCCGCGGTCATCGACGCAGAATACAATCGCTTTACCGTCGCGCGGAGATCATCAACAAGCGCGTCGCTCTCCGCCGGCAGGTCGCTGAGAGCCGCATAATACCGATCGAGCGCGAGCATCGTCACCGCGGTCGACGGATCGGCTAGGCGGACGGGTTTGCCGCCCTTATCGGTCAATTTATGTAACGCCGCCAGGGCGGGATCCTTCGCCTCGGACGCTTGATAGTGGGCGATCCACTCCTTGAGCAAGAAGGCGTTGCCCTCCTCATAATGCTTAAGAATACGCGCGTGGCAGGCGAGCAACGTGGCGTTCAGCGTCGCGCGGTATTGTGCCGCCGTCACGTTATCCGCGTACTTGATCGCATGGCAATAGTGGGTGTTTTTGTCGAAGGGAACGGCGTTGACCGTAAACAGCTCGGTGGTGTTGCGGCACTGATAATCGCACAAAAGAAGTCCCCAGTATGCCTCGTGGCTGTTCGGCTCGGTATCCAGCACGCGATTAAAATACAGATCGGCTGCTTTAAATTGTTCCTCTTGCAGGAAAAAGTGACCGCGCTCGAGAAGGGAGGCAACGCACGGCATAACTTGCTCGGACATAGATAACACCTCTCTAATAATAAGGTAATTTTATCTTAGCACAGATCGTTGTCCTTTGCAAGTGTGCGCGACAGCGGCGATCGTTCAAGGAAGTAACCGTTGCATAAGCCATAACACCCCCGCACCGCCGAGGGCACAGACAACGCTCCACGTTACGCGCTGAATAAGCAGGCGCACCCGTTGGCGGCGCAGTCCCGCGTAGGTGTCGGCCTGCTGTACCACCTTTTGCGCCATGCGTTGCAGGATCTCTTCGCTCGGTTGGCTGCTTCCCGCGCGCACAACCAGAAAGGCGCGCTCAAAATACGGACTGCCGGTGTGAGTGACTTCGATCATTTGACGGTTAATTCCCTTAATCATACGTGCTCTCCTTGTGTCATTGTTTGCTAGGCAAAAATAGTCGTTTTAGTATGCACGTATCTGCAATATTTATGCGTTTTTGGAATGAGAAAAATTACCAAATATACAAATTGTAATAAAACTGAAATGTGGAAAAATTGGTAATTTCCAAATATTCTGTGGAAAACTCAGTGGAAAATGTGAAAAAACATAGCGAAATCAAGGCTTACATTTTCTTTCATTCGACAAACGGAACAAATTTTCGACCAATTCTTCGACAAGTGGTCATAACTGTTCGTTGAAACAGGGATGAGGGGCATCGATAGCGAAAAATGGCGATAAATGCAATGTCGGTGCGTTTGAGGTGCGCGAAAATGCGCTTTGCTTTCAACCGAGAGAAAAAGTTTTCCTTGTTTTTATGGAAAGTTTCGCTTTTTGGTTGAAAAATCCGAATAAATCCGCTATAATAATATACTGTATAATTATGGGCAAAAGGAAGGGTAAATACTATGGCAGATAACAAGAAAATGGTGGAAGCCATCACCTCGATGGACGAGGATTTTGCGAAATGGTACACCGATATTGTCAAGAAGGCGGAACTGATCGAGTACACCAGCGTGAAGGGCTGTATGGTCATCCGTCCCTACGGCTATGCGATCTGGGAGAATATTCAGCGCATCCTCGATGGGATGTTCAAGCAGACGGGTCACGAGAACGTCAATATGCCGATGTTTATCCCCGAGAGCCTGCTGCAGAAGGAGAAGGATCACGTCGAGGGCTTTGCGCCTGAGGTGGCGTGGGTGACCTACGGCGGCAGCGAAAAACTGGAGGAGCGTCTGTGTGTTCGCCCGACGTCCGAGACGCTGTTCTGTGAGCATTTTGCGAACATTGTCCATTCCTACCGTGATCTGCCGAAGCTGTATAACCAGTGGGTGAGCGTGGTGCGCTGGGAAAAGACCACCCGCCCCTTCCTGCGTTCACGTGAGTTCCTGTGGCAGGAGGGTCACACCGTCCACGCCACCGCGGAAGAAGCGATCGCGGAGACCGAGCAGATGCTGAACATCTATACCCGCTTCTGCGAGGAGTCGCTCGCGATGCCGGTCGTGCAGGGACGTAAGACCGATAGCGATAAGTTCGCGGGCGCGGAAGCAACCTACTGTATCGAAGCATTGATGCACGACGGCAAGGCGTTGCAAGCGGGTACATCCCACTATTTCGGCGATGGCTTTGCGCGCGCGTTTGACATTCAGTTCACCGATAAGAATAATCAACAGCAGTATGTCCACGAGACCTCGTGGGGTGTGACCACCCGTTTGATCGGTGCGATCATTATGACCCACGGCGACGATAACGGTCTGGTGTTGCCCCCCGCGGTGGCACCCATCCAGGTTGTCATCCTGCCGATCGCCCAGCATAAGGCGGGCGTGCTCGACAAGGCAGCAGAACTCAAAGCGCGTTTGTCCAAGGTCGCGCGCGTGAAACTTGATGACAGCGACAACAGCCCCGGCTGGAAGTTCGCGGAGTATGAGATGAAGGGTGTGCCGCTGCGTCTGGAGATCGGTCCGCGCGACATCGAGCAGAACCAGTGTGTCATTGTGCGTCGCGACAATCGCGAAAAGATCGTGGTGTCGCTGGATGAGCTCGAGCAGCGTATCCCCGAACTGCTGAAAGATGTGCACGACGGCATTTATGCGAAGGCACTCGCCAACCGCGAGGGGCGCACCTATGCTTGTACCGCGATGGAGCAGATCCCCGCGGTGCTCGAGGAGAAAGGCGACGGCTTCATCAAGGCGATGTGGTGCGGTGACGAGGCGTGCGAGGATAAGGTCAAGGAAGTGACGGGCGTTGGCTCGCGCTGTATCCCGTTTGCACAGGAGCACCTCGCGGATACCTGTATCTGCTGCGGCAAACCC
>JAZOCG010000061.1:0-5387 GCA_045596345.1 Acutalibacteraceae bacterium | reverse complement strand
GCCGCGCATATGGGCGATCCAAGTGGTCGGCAACGGCGCGACCTCTGCTGAGGAGATCCTTGCGGTGGCACAGGATATGGGGGTGCGGCTCGGTGCGCGGATGGATGACCTGCAAATCAAACAATTGGAGATCATGGGACTAAATCGTCTGCCGACTCTCGCCTGGATCTCGGTCAATCCGAGCGGGTGCGTGGCGCGGGTCGAGGTGACAGAACGCAAGCCGACACCACAGGTGCTGGATCTGTCGCACCCGTCGGATATGGTCGCTGTGCGTGACGGGCAGATCGTGTCGATGACGGTGGTCAGTGGTGAGAAACGCGTGATGGTGGGGGAAGCGGTGTCGGCGGGCACGGTTCTCATTGGCGGACGGGTGGAGAGCGAGCTTGGCGAACAGCTTTACCGCGCCTACGGCGAGGTGTGGGCACAGACGGAACGGCAAATTACGGTGAGTGTGCCGCTGACCTATTATCCCGCACAGCCCGACGGTTTCGTCGCGGTGTGTCCGACGGTGCACTTCCTTGGATGGCAGGTTCCGCTGTATGTCACGCCCCCCGATGGGGAAGACTATCAAGTAACCGAGCGAGCGCATTTTTTGCAGGCGAATGGGCTCACCTTACCGCTCGGCGTGACAACGTCTTACTACATCCGCACCGCGCATCCGCGTATGACGCGTACCGAAGAAGAAGCGGCGGCATTGGCGGAAAAACGGCTGGCAGCACGACAGGCAGCTCTGCTCGGCAACATTGACTTTGAGCAGACGAAACGCATTGCGGAAACGGTCGACGGGATGTATACGTTATCGGTGACCTATCGTTGCATAGAAAACATTGCGGTCGAAGAACCTTTTTAAAAAGTTTTTTAAGAATTTTTAGCCATAATACCTAGTGACAAATGAAAATTTTAGTGATAAAATATAAAAAACAGGCAACAAGGAAGGACAGTATGACAGAACAGATCATTAACGTGGAACGAATGGAGCAAGCGTTGTCTCTGTTCGGCAGTTTTGATTCCAATATTCGCTTGGTCGAGCAGGAGTATGGCGTTTCCATCCTTGCGCGCGGCACCGATATCAAAATCAGCGGAGAGCCGCTGAGCGTGGACCGCGCCGCGCGGGCGATCGACGGGCTGTTACAGCTGATTAACCGCGGAGAGGAACTAAATGAGCAGAATGTGCGGTATGTGCTGATGCTGGTCGGCGAGGGCGCGGAGAGTGCCATCGGCAAGATCGGCTCGGACAGTCTGTGCGTGACCTCAAAGGGCAAACCTGTCAAACCGAAGACCTTGGGGCAGAAGCAATATGTGGATGCCATCGCTAAGAACACCGTGACGCTGGGCATCGGTCCCGCGGGCACGGGTAAGACGTATCTGGCGGTGGCGATGGCGGTGCGGGCGTTCCGCGCCAAGGAGGTCAACCGCATCATTCTGACACGCCCCGCGGTAGAGGCGGGGGAGCATCTCGGCTTCCTGCCGGGCGATCTGCAGAGTAAGGTCGATCCGTATCTGCGTCCGCTGTACGATGCGTTGTTCGATATGCTCGGCGCGGAGAGCTATCAGCGGTATATGGAGCGCGGCGATATTGAGATCGCCCCGCTCGCGTATATGCGCGGGCGCACATTGGATGACAGCTTTATTATCCTCGATGAAGCGCAGAACACCACCCCCGAGCAGATGAAGATGTTTCTCACCCGTCTGGGTTTCAACTCGCGTATGGTGGTGACGGGCGACGTCACCCAGATCGACCTGCCCGACGGCAAACAGAGCGGATTAAAGCAGGTAATGCGTATCCTACAGGATGTAGAGGATGTCGCGATATGCAAGTTCGGGCAGAAGGACGTTGTGCGTCATCAGCTCGTCCAGCGCATCATTGCGGCTTACGAACAATTTGAGCGTGCCAAGGCGAAGAGCCCTCGCTCCAATAATAAAAAAGAAGAAAGGCAAGGCAAAAACAATGGATAAAATCAAGGTCGTTATTGACAACAAGCAAAAAGCCGTTAAGATCCCCACCGGTGTTCGTCTTCTGATCCGTCGTTGCTGCCATGCCGTATTAGAGCTGGAGGGATTTGAAGGCTCTGCTGAGGTGGACGTTTCTCTTGTCGATAACGAGCAGATCCGCGTCATCAACCGTGAACAGCGGGATATCGATATGCCGACGGATGTGCTGTCTTTCCCGCTCGGTGAGAACGGCGAGTATGATAAAAATCCCGCTACGGGCGCGTATATGCTCGGCGATATTGTGATCTCACTTGAGCGCGCCGAGGTACAGGCGGAGGAATACGGCCATTCCTTCCAACGCGAGGTTGGTTACCTGACCGTGCACTCGATGCTGCATCTGCTTGGATATGATCACGTGGACGGCGGACTGGAAGCGGTGCGTATGCGGGAGAAGGAAGAGGCGGTTATGCTGTCGGTGGGGTTGCCCCGCGGCGGCAGTTACGTCCTCGATCAATAATGCGTTTTCACGGCGATCGCCGCAGAGGGTGCGGCGGTCGCCTTTGAATGAGAAAGGAAGTTATTATGGATACACTGTCCGCATTTGCGGCGATCGTCGGTCGCCCTAACGTTGGTAAATCGTCACTCCTTAACGCGATGGTCGGGCGTAAAGTCGCCATCGTGTCGGACAAGCCGCAGACCACCCGCACCCGTATTATGGGTGTGGTGACGCGGGATAGGACACAGCTCGTGTTCCTCGATACCCCCGGCAACCACAAGCCGCGTACCCGCCTTGGTGATTTTATGGTGCGTTCCATCGGTGAGGCGGTGTCGGGCGTGGACGTCGGTATCCTTGTCACCGAGCCGCGGGTTAACATCCGCGAAGAGGAAGAGACACTGCTCGAGCAGTTTTCAAAACAGCGTCTGCCGAAGATCCTCGTCATCAATAAGATCGACACGGTCACCGATAAAGGGCATCTGCTCGAGGTCATTGCCGCGTGGAAGGAACGCGCGGCATTTGATGCGATCCTGCCGGTGTCCGCGCTGACGGGGGACGGATTGGACGAACTGTTTGCGGTGCTTGAAGGCTTTGCGGTGGAGAGCCCGCATTTCTTCCCCGCGGACGCGACCAGCGATCAGACCGAACAGGCACTTGCGTCGGAAGTGATCCGCGAGAAGATGCTGCAGCTATTGCGGCAGGAGATCCCGCACGGTATCGCTGTCGCCATCGAGCGGATGGGTGACCGTGAGACCGATAAGGGCACGATTATCGACATTGATGCGTATATTTACTGTGAGCGGGACAGCCACAAGGGAATGGTCATCGGCAAGAAGGGTGCGATGCTCAAGCAGATCGCATCCCTCGCGCGCGTTGACCTCGAGGAGCTGTTTGGCGCAAAGGTCAACCTACAGTGCTGGGTGAAGGTCAAAGAAGACTGGCGCAACCGTCAGGGCTTCCTCAGCGGTCTCGGATATAGGATAGAGTGAGATATCCGAATCCGCCTCAAAGTGGCAGATTTCGGCGCTTTTCACCCTATTTGATCTCGCAAGGCGTCAGCCTTGCTTCGCCCAAATAGAATAAAAATCTCTCAAAATCTGCTCGCTTTGAGGTCGAAGATTTTGAAAAGAGGGGATTTTTGTTCTATCAAGGCACAAAACGCAGTAAATCCTTGCGGATTTACGAGTATTTTAACGCAGATAGAGCGGAAATCCCCCTTATCAAAACGGATTGGGATATCTCGCTCTATCCTAACTGGATTGATTTTCTTTGCATAACAAGTTTTGCCGTCTGTAATCCGTTATGGGTAGGAGATACTAAGGTGACACGAATAATCCGCACCTGCCTCAATGTGGTATATTTCGGTGCTTTTTGCCCTTTTTTCTTTGATTGGCTCCAGCCAATCGGCAGAAAAGAAGAACAAAAATCCCTCGAAATCTCCTCTCATTGAGGTCGAAGATTTTAAAAAGTACGGATTTTAGGTCAACCAAGGCGTAAAACGCAGGAAATACTGATCGTATTTCCGAGTATTTCAACGATGGGTGAACGAAAATCCGCCTTTTTAAACAGGTTCGGATTACTCGCGTCACCTTACCCCTGAAAGGATGTGGACGGGATGGACGAGCAGGTATTATGGCAGCAATTTTCCGTGACGGGGCGTGTGGAGGACTATCTGCGCTATCGCGGTGTCACGTTGCCGATGAACAACGCAAAACGGGAGGAGGACGTCTATGGCGGGAACAAAACAGCATCTGATGACCGACGGTCTGATCCTGCGGGATTATCCCACCGTAGCGGAATCTGATCGGTTTGTGGCGATCCTGACACGGGATAAAGGGCTTTTGCGTGCGAGTGCGCGCGGAGCGAAAAATGTCAAGAGTCGTTTCGGTGCGGCGACCCAGCCGCTGTGCTATTCCCGCCTGAGCCTTATACCGGGGCGGGATAAATACATAGTTGAAGACGCCAAGCCGCAGGAAGTGTTCTTCCCCTTGCGGCAGGATGTGGAAAAGCTGTCGCTTGCACAGTATTTTTGCGAGTTGGCACTGCATATGACCCCGACGGATGCCCCCGCGACGGAGCATCTGCGGCTGCTGCTCAATGCGCTGTATTATCTCAGCGAGGGCAGTCGCGATCCGCTGCTCATTAAGGCGGTGGTCGAGGGGCGTCTGCTGTGTCTCGAAGGATACACCCCCGACTTAACGGGGTGCGCGCGCTGTTCGCGCGGCGAGGATAGCCTGATGTGGTTTTCTCCGACCGAGGGTACGCTGACCTGTTCGGCGTGTGGGATGCCGAATGATGGCATCCCCGTCACGGCGGGCGTTCTCGCGGCACTGCGGCATATTTTACAAGGGGACTTTGCGCGTTGCTTTGCGTTTTCTTTGCCCGCGGCGGATGCGTTACAGCTTGCGCGGCTGATGGAACGGTTTTTGCTCGCACAGCAACAGCGGCGGTATAACACGTTAGACTTTTATCATACCCTACGACCGGAACTAACATAGGAGTTTTTGTATATGGAGCGAGACTATCGCGCATTAGAACTGGATAAGATACTTGACCGCCTCGCCGCCGAGACCTGCTGTGCGGATGCGGCGGATTTGGCGCGCTCTCTGCGCCCCGCGACCGAGCTTATACTCGTGCAACGGCTCGTTGACGAGACGGATGATGCCTGCCGTTTGATGGCGGGTTTCGGCAGTCCGTCTTTCGGGCGGCTGACTAACGTCACCAACGCTCTGCGCCGCGCGGAGGCGGGGGCGAGCCTGTCACTCGCGGAGTTTCTGCGTATTGCCGAGGTGTTGCGGGTCATTCGTTCACTCGCGGATTGGCGCGCGCATTGTGCGGGGGTCTCCACCTGCCTCGATGACCGTTTTTCGGTGTTGGTGCCGAATAAATACCTTGAACAGAAGATCTCTTCCGTTGTGGTCAACGAGGAAGAGGTTGCTGATACCGCTTCGCCGACTTT
>JAZOCG010000060.1:0-6349 GCA_045596345.1 Acutalibacteraceae bacterium | reverse complement strand
GCGAGATCCACACCAAAGGACACAATATTTTCAAACACCCCGACAACCGTTGACATCGCGGCAAAGATCATAAACAGGAAGAACAGCGCACCCCAAATACGACCGCCTACCATCTGGTTAAAGATGTTTGGTAAGGTCTGGAACACCAGACCGGGACCGCCCGCGGGATCCTGATCAAAGGCAAAACAAGCGGGAATAACGATAAGACCCGCGGTGAATGCCACAAAGGTGTCCAATCCGGCAATAATGACCGATTCGCCGAGCAGGCGGCGGTCACGGCTGATATAACTGCCGAAGATCGCCATCGATCCCATACCGATCGACAGCGTAAAGAACGCCTGACCCAACGCCGCAAACGCAACCGTGCCGAAACCGCTGTCCATCATCTTACCAAAATCGGGGACAAGATAATATCGGAGACCTTCACCCGCGCCGTCCAGCGTCACCGCACGCACCGCCAACACCGAGATGATCGCCAACAACGCGACCATCATCACCTTGGTCACCTTCTCAACGCCCTTCTGCAGACCGATCGAACAGATGAGGAAGCCCAGTACCGTTGCCAGTGCCATATACCCGATCAACGTCCACGGGTCAGCGGTCATTGCATCGAACTGTGCGGATACCTCGGGGGGTGTCTGTCCCACAAAATCGCCGCGCAGCATCTTGACAAAATACGCAAACATCCAGCCTGTGACGGTGGTGTAGAACATCATCAGCAGGTAATTGCCCGCCATACCGATCCAACCAAACCAATGCCACTTTGTTCCCTGCGGCTCCAACGCACGGAACGACGCACCGATGCTCTTCTTGCTCGCGCGACCGACGGAAAACTCCATCGTCATGATCGGCAAACCGAAGATCACCAAAAACAGCAGATACAATACGATGAATGCGGCACCGCCGTATTCACCCACGATGTAGGGAAATCGCCACACGTTTCCCAAACCGATGGCGCAACCCGCCGAGATCAGAATAAATCCCAGACGGGAGCCGAGCGTTTCTCTTTGCATACATATCCTCCTTCGGAAAATTCCTCTTTTCTCATTATAGCATACCGCGCAATTTTTTCAACCGCAAATTATGAATGGTTGAAAAAGCCCCGTTGCCGTGGTACAATAAAGAAAAACCGCAAAGGAGAATTGAATGAAAGATCTGCCCGCATTGCCCGTCATTCGCGCGGGAAAATACCGCCACTACAAAGGTGGCGAATATGAGGTCATCGGGGTGGCGCGCCATTCCGAAACGCTCGAGCCGATGGTGATCTACCGTGCTCTCTACGGCGACGGCGGTATTTGGGCGCGCCCCGCCGCGATGTGGAACGAGCCTATCACGCAGGAAGGCGTGACCCACACACGCTTCACCTATATCGGAGAATAAATACACCCTGCGCGTAACCGCGCAGGGTGTTCTGGTTATTTCTTCTCTTTTGCATAGCGGATGTTCACGACCACAATAAGCGCGAGAATCATCGCCGCCACCGTCCCGCTGACAATCCACACGACCGGTGGAATCGTCGGCAGAGCGTACGGGTTTTCCTGCCGTATGCCGGGAATGACCTCGTTGACATTCGCCGTGGTGGTGGTCGTGGTCGGCAACGTAGTCGTGAAAGAGGACGGACGCTGTTCGGAGATAAGCTCACCGATCTCATCCACCGTCATCGCACGCTTATACAGATACACGTTGTCCATAAGACCGTTAAAGTAGCCGTCGCCGCCCATCGTCGGTCCCTTGCCGATGTAGAACTGGAACAGGTTCATCTGCGCGGGATCCATCAGCGTCATTTCATCGTCGATCATCACGCCGTCCAGATACAGCACGATCCTCTGCGGGGTCGCGACGATCGCAAGATGATGCCATTCATTCTGTGAGAGCGGACCCGCCTGCGGACGGTGGAGATCCCAGTCCGAGTTCTCATACCGCATATGCAGACGCAAACCGTCCGAGCCTTCGGCGGTGGTCTCCATCGGCGAAAGGGTTATGTACCGCTTGCCGTATTGGTTGGCGCGCGCGGAGAAGATGCGCTGATTCAGCAGACCCGAGCCGCCCTCGGCAGACGATGCGCCATACCAGTTTACCCAAAACGACATCGTGAAACTGGACACCTGCAAACTTTTATACGGGATACGGAAATACTCGTCCACGCCGTTAAACAGCACCGCCTTGCCGCGCGCGCTGTCCACCCAGTTGACCTCGCCGATCGTCAGATCGCGGTCGCCGCTGCAATAGATGAGCGGCTGTGCACATTCGCCCGGCTCCGTGATAAGCGGCATACAGCCGTCTTCATCAAAGCCACGCGGACGTGCCGCCGACACCGAAAGCCCGCTAACCAATATCATCAGAACGCTCAGCACTGCCGTTATGCGCAACCATTGTCTTGTCATTCGTCATCCGTCCTTTGATCGGCGAGAATCGCCGCTATTCGTCTCATCATATAGTATATAGTACCATACATTCCCCGCAAAGAAAAGACCTTTCTTCAAAACCAAAAGAAAATCTGAAAAAATTTTCCTATTTTCATACATTCGTCATATTTTTTTGCTATAATATACCTGTTTATATTCTGTGAAGGGACGATGGAAATGAAACGATGGTTTCCCTACATAAAACCGTATCTGCCGTTTTTCATCATCGGGCCGATCTGTATGATCGTCGAGGTGATCGGCGAGGTGGTGATGCCAAAGCTGCTCGCGGTGGTCATCAACGGCGCGAATGACGGCACGCTCTCTGTGCCGTCCGCGCTCGGCGCGATGGGACTGATGATCCTCACCGCGCTTTTGATGATGGCGGGCGGTGTCGGCGGTGCGTATTTCGGCTCCAAGGCTTCGGTCAGCTTCGCAGCCGATCTGCGCGCGGACGTCTATGCCCGTGTGCAGAAATTTTCGTTTGCCAACATCGACAAATTCTCTACCGGCTCGCTGGTCACCCGTCTGACCAACGACGTCACCCAGCTGCAGCATTTTGTCAATATGCTGCTGCGTATGGCTTTGCGCGCACCAGGGATGATGATCTCCGCGCTGATTATGGCGATCGTGATGAATCCCCCGTTGTCGGTGGTGCTTGCGGTAAGCGTACCGCTGATGCTCACCTTCATCGGCATCATTATCAAGGCGAGCTTCCCCCGCTTTAATGCTAAGCAAAAAAAGCTCGACACCCTCAACTCCACCGTGCAGGAGAATATCACCAACGTGCGGGTGATCAAATCCTTTGTGCGGCAGGACTACGAAACCGATAAATTCGAAACCGCCAACCGCGATCTGAAAGATACGAGTATGGCGGCGATGAAGATTATGATCTTTATGCACCCCGTGATGACGTTGTTTATGAATCTCGCGGTGCTGGCGGTCATTCTGCTCGGCGGGCGGTTTGTGTTGATCGGGAATATGCCGATCGGCGACCTCTCCGCCTTCATCACCTACGTCACCCAGATCCTCTCCTCGCTGATGGCGGTGACGATGTTGCTGATGATGACCTCCCGCGCGATGGCATCCGCCAAGCGCATCCGCGAGGTGATGGATGAACCGATCGACCTTTCCGATGACACCGCCGCCTATCCCGAGCGTCGTATTACCGAAGGCACGGTAGAGTTCAAGAACGTCACCTTCCGCTATTACAAAAACAGCGAGGATGCGGTGCTGAACAACGTCAGCCTCACCATCCCCGCGGGCGCAACCGTCGGCATCATCGGCTCGACGGGATGCGGCAAGACCACGCTGGTGTCAATGATTCCGCGTCTGTACGACGTCGACGAAGGCGAAGTGCTGGTCGACGGAGTGAACGTGCGCGATTACGCGCTCGAGCATCTGCGCGACGGTGTCGGTATGGTGCTGCAGAAGAACACCCTTTTCTCGGGCAGTATTGAGGAAAACCTGCGTTGGGGCGACCGCGACGCGTCTGACGACGAGGTGCGGCGTGTCGCCGCCTATGCGCAGGCGGATAAGTTCATCGACTCCTTTGCCGACGGGTACGACACCCTACTCGAACAAGGCGGTGTCAACGTGTCCGGCGGGCAAAAGCAGCGTCTGTGCATCGCACGCGCCTTGCTTAAAAAACCGAAGATCCTCATCCTTGACGACTCGACGAGCGCGGTGGACACCGCCACCGAAGCGCAGATCCGCCGCGCCTTCCGTGAGGAGATCGCCGACTCCACCAAGATCATCATCGCGCAACGCATCTCCTCTGTGCAGGAGGCGGATATAATCGTGGTGATGGACAACGGTCGCATCACCGGCATCGGCACCCACGACGAACTTCTCGCGTCCAACACGGAATATCAGGAGATCTGCTATTCCCAGACGCAGACGAAGGAGGGGGTGTAACCGATGGCAAGAACGTTAGAACAACTGCAAAAACAGTATAACAGCATCGCCTCAGCACGAAAGCCGATGATGCCGATGGGACGTCCCGGCGGCGGTCCGGGCGGACCGCGCGGCGGAGGAGTGGGCGGTAAACCTAAGAACACCAAAGCGACAATGACCCGCCTGCTACTCTACATCAAGCCCTATACTCTACGCTTTATCGGCGTGCTGCTGTGTATGCTCGCGAGCACCGTCACCTCGCTCATCGGTGCCTATCTGCTCGCGCCGATCATCAACCGTCTCACCCTCGCCGTCCTGCCCGACGCGTCCATCGAGATGTCCGCCGCCGAGCAAATCGCCGATCGCGCGATCGGCGCGTTTACGGCACTGTTCCCCTTCGCGCGGGACGGTTCGGTGATGGGCTATGTCCTCACCGCCGTGCTGGTACTCGGCGGTGTATACCTCATCGGTATCCTCGCGACCTATCTGCAGAGTCGCCTGATGCTCACCGTGTCACAGGGCATCACCGAGCACATCCGCAACGACCTGTTCGCCAAACTGCAGAAACTGCCCGTGCGCTATTTTGATGCACACCCGACAGGCGAGGTGATGTCCCGCTTTACCAACGATATCGACAATATCGATATGATGCTCAATAACTCGCTGACATCGCTTGTCAGCGGTGCGGTGACGCTTATCGGCACCTTCACCTTTATGGTGACCACCAACTGGATCCTGACACTGGTGACGGTGGCATTCGTCCCGCTGCTCGTCAAGGGTGTGACCGCCATCGCATCCCGCTCGCGCACTTACTACAAAGGACAGCAGGCGGCACTCGGCGCGGTCAATGGGTATATGGAAGAGACCGTCACGGGGCAAAAGGTGGTCAAGGTCTTTAACCACGAAGCGGACTGCGTGGAAGAGTTCGGTCTGCTCAATGACGAGCTGCGTGACAAGCAATTCAAGGCACAATTCTGGGGCGGTGTGATGGGTCCCATTATGCACAATATCAGTATGATCAGCTATGGCGTCACGGTGGGTGTCGGCGGCGTGCTGATGTGCGTGGCGGGGCTCACCCCCGGCGCGTTAACGGTGTTTGCGTCCTACTCGCGTCAGTTCTCGATGCCGATCAATATGCTCTCTCAGCAGACCACCGTCATCTTCGCCGCACTCGCGGGTGCGGAACGGGTGTTCCAGGTGATGGATGCCGACCCCGAAAATCCCGACGCGGCAAACGCCGTGACGGCGGGCGAGATGCGCGGCGACGTCGAGTTTAAAGACGTGACCTTCGGCTATAATCCCGATAAGGTGGTGCTTAAAAACATCTCCCTCTACGCTAAACCGGGGCAAAAGATCGCCTTCGTCGGCTCGACAGGCGCGGGAAAAACCACCGTCACCAATCTGCTGAGCCGTTTCTACGACATCGGCGAGGGAACCATCACCATCGACGGGACGGACATCCGCGATTACAAGCGGGACGACCTGCGCCGCCATATTGCGATGGTATTGCAGGATACCCATCTGTTCACAGGCACGGTGATGGAGAACATCCGTTACGGACGGCTGGATGCCACCGACGAGGAAGTGATCACCGCCGCCAAGACGGCGAGCGCACATTCCTTCATTATGCGCCTGCCCGAAGGCTACAACACCCTGCTTGAGGGGGACGGTGCCAACCTCTCGCAGGGACAGCGACAGCTGCTCAACATCGCCCGCGCCGCCATCAGTAAAGCCCCCATCCTCGTGCTCGACGAGGCGACCAGTTCGGTGGATACCCGCACCGAGCGGCATATCGAGCACGGCCTTGCCCGCCTGATGAAGGATCGCACCACCTTCGTTATTGCGCATCGCTTGTCCACGGTACGCAATGCCGATGCGATACTCGTGCTGGAGCACGGCGAGATCATTGAGCGCGGCAGCCACGAGCAACTGCTCGAACAAAAGGGACGGTATTTCGAACTCTATACAGGACAAAAAGAATTGGATTAATGCAAAAAAACGCCCTGCGTGCCATACGGCACGCAGGGCGGTTCTATTATTTGTCTTACGCC
>JAZOCG010000059.1:0-6261 GCA_045596345.1 Acutalibacteraceae bacterium | reverse complement strand
CAATTCCATAACCATGCTCAACCGCGTATCGCTCTCCCAACATATCCGCGCCGCAACAACCGCCCGACACAAAAATGAGTGTATACTTTTTCCGAATATCGCGAATGCAGAGATCAATATACGCCTTTGCCTGTGCATAATCCGTATAATCTCGACACCCCGCTACCACAACTCGTTTTATCATTTTATCACCTTCGTAACATATACTTGTATAAATATATATTTACTCACGAGAATTGTCAAGTAAATATATCCCTAATAAAATGTTGTTAGAGGTGAAGAATAGTATTATGATTAAGCTAACACTGGATAAAGCCTTAGAAAAACGAAATATCAGCCGCTATGAATTAGCAAAGCGCACAGGAATTCAATATCAAATCATTGACAACTATTATAAGAACAAGGTGAAACGATACGATAGTTATGTTATCGAAAGAATGTGCGATGCGTTGAACTGCACTGTTTCAGAACTAATCGAATATAAAAAATAACACGCCGTCATACGACGGCGTGTTATTTTTTTATTTCACTTCTTCGGTTTGATCGCGGCGTGGTAGTGCGCGTAGGTGCAAGAGGGGGCATTCCCCAGCACCTGCGACTCAGTCACCTCACCGATAAACAGTGTGTGGCTGCCGAGGTCGGTCGACCCGATCACCCTCGCCGAGAAAAACGCGTTGGTATACTTCGGGATATATTTGATCCCGTTTGCTGCGCGGACATCCTCCGCGCAATCCTTGAATTTATCGACTTCCCTGCCCGTCTGCATCCCAAAGTGGCGAATCACCTCAAAGGGAACCTCCTCGGTCAGCACCGAGACGTTGAACTCGCCGGTCTTCTCGATGATGTCACGGGTCAGATTATTCTTCTGGCAGGAGATCACGAGCTTGGTCGGATCATTTGCCACCTGAATCGCGGTGTTGATAATACAACCATTGTCCCGCTCATCCTTCGCCGTCAAAACGAACAGTCCGTAGGACAGTTTAAACAGTGCAGTGGGATCGATCTTCGGCTTTTCTTCTGTCGGATCAGCGAAAGTAGCGGTTAAGCAGACCTTCAAAAGCCTTTCCGTGGCGAGCCTCGTCACGTGCCATCTCGTGCACGGTATCGTGGATCGCGTCGAGGTTCAGTTCCTTCGCACGCTTGGCGAGAGCCATCTTGCCCTCGGTCGCGCCGTTCTCGGCGTCTACGCGCATCTCCAGGTTCTTCTTGGTGCTGTCAGTGACAACCTCACCCAGCAGTTCGGCAAACTTCGCGGCGTGTTCCGCCTCTTCGTAAGCCGCCTTCTCCCAGTACAGACCGATCTCGGGATAGCCCTCACGATGCGCCACGCGCGCCATCGCCAGATACATACCGACCTCGGTGCACTCGCCCATAAAGTTGGCGCGCAGACCCTCAACGATCTCCTCGTCGACGCCCTTGGCAATACCGACTACGTGCTCAGCCGCCCAGGTACGCTCGCCGCCCTGCTCGTTGAACTTATCCGCGCCGACACCGCAAACGGGGCAAACCTTCGGAGCCTCGTCACCGTTGTGAACATAACCGCAAACACTGCAAACAAACTTTTTCATAACCGTTACCTCCAAAAAATTATTCATAACCACATTATATCAGACAGAAGCTATCGCTTCCGTGTCTGCCGTACAACACGCGGCACACAAGCCGCTGAGGGATAACTCCTGCCCTTGCACAAGGCACCCTTTCAGCTCATCCGAGCCGTCGAGCAGAAGACTGTGCGCGGTATCCGCCGCCAAGGGAACATCCTTGATGCAACCGCAACCGATACAACGAAAATGCGCGTGCGGCATCATCCCTGCATCGTATCGCCTCTCCTCAGAACACAAGGGCAGCTCCCGCACCAGTCCCGCCTGCACCAATGCGTGCAGGGAATTGTACACCGTCGTGCGGGAAAAGGTGGGCTGATCGACAGATACTGCCTCGTAAACCGTGTCAACCGACGGATGGATCGGATGACCGAGCAAATATTCATATACCGCTAACCGCTGTTGTGTCGGGCGAACCCCGTGACTGCACAACAACTGCGCCATCTGCTGTCTGTCCATATTGCCCTCCTTTCTTGTAATCGTTACTCATTTGTAATGATTACAAACAAATAATACACGATCGTCAAGGATTTGTCAATAGGTTTTTTGAAAAATATTATAATTTTTTATTTACGCAGGTTAGCCTCATCGATAGTACATTTTATGAAAGCATTCTGCCAAAAATCAATGCCGCACTAAAAACCGAGCGCAAACCGTAAAAACGGTTTGCGCTCAAATCTTATTACCTATTATTTTAATACAAAATGGCGCGGCAGTCCGTTCTCGGTCAGAATTGTCGGCTCTCCCTTGATCAACGGGCGGATATACGCGAGCGCGGCGTCGGTGACGTCGTTACCCGCAGCGGAGATCCACTCGCGTGGGACATATTTCACGCGGTTGGCAACCTCGCCAACGGAGATACAGGTGTAATCCACCTCGTAGGGGTCGGTGCTCACGCGCTGAATCGCAGCAACCTTACCCGTCTCCCCCGCCATCGCGGCGCGTACCGCCGCCATGCCTACCGCCTCCGCTTCCGCGACATCCGTTGCCGAAGCGATGTGTGCAGCACACCGCTGTAAGATGTTCAGCTCCACGGAGCGCACCTTACAACCAAGACGGGTGCTGACGATGTTTTCGAGGCATTTGCCGACACCGGACAGGTATTTATGACCAAAGTTGTCCACCTTGCCGGATTGGAACTCGCTCGCCTCGTCGATCTCCACACCCTCCGATACAGCGACGATGACCGTACGGCTGGTCTGTTGAATGCGCTTAACATCCGCAAGAAAATCCTCAACAGAGAAAGGCACCTCAGGCAGATACACGAGGTGCGGCGCGGTCTCACCGAACAAACGGGGCAACGCCGCCGAAGCGGTCAGCCAACCGGTATCGCGCCCCATCACCTCAACGATAAGCACCGAGTCAAGGTCGTACACCGTGCAGTCGCGGATGATCTCGGTCATCGTGGTCGCAACAAATTTCGCCGCCGAGCCATAGCCGGGGGTGTGATCCATCTCCATCAAGTCATTGTCAACCGTTTTTGGCACGCCCATCACACGGATCGGACAGCCAACCTTAGCAAAATAGGTTGACAGCTTATGCACTGTATCCATCGAGTCGTTACCGCCGATGTAGAAAAAAGCACCGATGTCGTGGCTTTCCAGCGTGCGGCGGATCTTCTCGTACACGGCAGGATCCTCGTCTGCGCTCGGCAACTTATAGCGGCAGGAGCGCAGAGCCGAAGACGGTGTCTGGCGCAACAACGCCATATCCTCTTGCGTTGCGAGGCACTCATTAAGCGACACCAGACGATCGTGGATGATACCCTCTATGCCGTTAAGCGAGCCGAAAACGGTGTCGATCTCATTCTCCGTCATCGCCTGACGAAATACGCCGAGCAAAGAGGCATTGATCACGCTGGTGGGACCGCCGGATTGTGCAACTACGATGTTCATAACAGTACCTCTCTTATGCCAAATTCATTGTATTGATCAGTAATAACCACGCCAAACCATAGTAAGTCACGACCGCCACAAGGTCATTAACCGTGGTAATCAACGGACCCGACGCGACTGCGGGGTCAACGCCGATTTTGCGAAACAGGATCGGGGTTGCCGTGCCGGTGATGCCCGACACCATCATCGCCAACGCCAGCGCAATGCCCAGACAGCCCGACACCGCAAACGCGAGAACTACCTCTCTCCCCTGCAACAGCCATAGATACAGCCCGATGAGCCCAAAGGACAATGCCCCGAGCAGCAGACCGTTAAGCAGACCGATACGTGCTTCCTTGAAGACTAGCTTCACCTGCTGTGCACCGGTCAAGTCGTCGTCCATCAGCACACGGATGGTGACCGCCAGCGACTGCGTGCCGACGTTACCCGCCATACCGAGGATGAGCGACTGGAATCCGACAATGAGCGGCAGTGCATCCACCACGCCCTCGAACAGCCCGACCACACCGGACACGCCCATGCCGAGAATGAGCAGTACCAGCAGCCAAGGGATGCGCTTGCGGATACTACGAATCAAGGGCTCCTGCAAATCTTCCTCCTCGGTCAGAGCCGCGAACTTCGCGTAGTCCTCACCGAGTTCTTCATCCACGACCTCAACAATGTCCTGTGCGGTGATAACACCAAGCAAGCGGTTATCCTCGCCGAGGACAGGAATGGAGTCTTCGGAATAGTCTTTGAGTTCTTCGATACGGGCGGTGATTGATTCGCGTGCATATACGGCGGGATACGATGTCACGATCAAATCGTCAAGATTCGCATCCTTGCGTGCAACGATCAGATCCTTGAGCGTAATCGCACCGTAGAACGTGCCGTCTTCGTTAAGCGCGTATATGGTGGAGATGTTATCGTTGTCCGCCGCCTGACGAATCAATGTACGCATCGCCTGCTTGATGGTGAGTTCCTTACCAATAGCGACGAAGTTGGTGGTCATTTTACTACCGATCTCATCGTCGTCATACGAATCAATAAGCTGAATGTCCTCGGCTACTTCGGGATCGATGAGCTCGAGCAGTTCCTGCCGCTTCTCGTCGTCCAGTTCTTCGAGCACGTCAACAGCGTCGTCCGCATCCATTCCCTCAATAACATCGGCGGCGATCTCATCGCCGAGTTCTTCGAGATAAGTGCCGACATCCTCAAGATAGGCAAAGACATCACTCATCCGCTCGGTGCCGAGCACGCGGTAAAGTCGCTTACGTTCCGCTTCGCCGAGTTGTTCAAGTGCATCGGCAATGTCACCGTCGTGGTAGTCGTCGAGCAGATCACGCAACTCGCCAAACGGGCGGGCACTGTGCAATAACTCCAGCAATTCGCCCGCATAATCGCGGCGGGCGGGCGCGGTCAGTTCACCCTCCTGTGAGGAGAGGGAGTTTTTCATTTCTTCTGCCATAGTGTATTCCTCCTGTCTCGATCCGACAGCGAGTTACACAGGCGCAAGCGTGCACCCCCGATTTCAGGGAGTGGCAGTGCACACGGCGAGCCTATGGGCGTGCTGCGGATCGTTCATTTGTCGCGGGGTCGGATTAGGCACCGGATTGCCGTCCATAAGATCACCGTCCTTGTTTCTCCGCCGATGGCGGGTATTACTACATTATTATACATAGCCGGCACACAAATTTCAAGCCTTGTTTTCTCAGGAAAGAAAAAATGTGTTTTTGCACGGAAATTAAATTATTTTCGAAAAAGGGCTTGACAATCCGCGCACCATTTGGTATTATATCACCTGTTCCGCGGAACATATTATGGGGGTATAGCTCAGCTGGGAGCGCGAAGCACTCAAAGCCAGACCCCACCACATAATTTCATAAATAAAAACTTGACGAACCCTCATATGGGGGTATAGCTCAGCTGGGAGAGCGCTTGAATGGCATTCAAGAGGTCAGCGGTTCGATCCCGCTTATCTCCACCACTGGTTCGTCAAGTTTTATTTTTTTGCCCGCTCAGTTTGAGTGGGTATTTTTGTTTGCGTTGAAAAGTTGTTGTGTCTGTGGTATAATCAATTCGCAAATCAAGAATTTGGTTGAGGTTAATTATGAAAGACGAATGTTTAATCTGCGGTGCACCGCTTATGTGTTTAGAAAAGGATATTGAAGTCGAGTGTGCTTTGTGTCATAAAAAGGAGCAAAGCAAGACAATGTGTAAGCAGGGGCACTATGTGTGTGATTCCTGCCACACAGGCGGTATGGATACGATTCTAGGCGTCTGTCTTGCCGAAACATCCAAAAATCCTATTCATATTCTGCAAAAACTGATGGCACTCGATTTCTGCCATATGCACGGTCCCGAGCATCACGTTATGGTCGGCTCTGCCTTACTTACCGCATATAAGAACGCGGGCGGCGAAATTGACCTCGAAAAAGTCCTCGTGGAAATGCAATCTCGCGGCAAAAAAGTCCCGGGTGGCGCTTGCGGTTTTTGGGGAGCCTGCGGTGCGGGTATAAGTGCCGGTATGTTTGTGTCCATCATAACGGGCGCAACACCCCTCGCAAACGAGTCGTGGGGATTATCAAACAAAATGACATCAGCCGCCCTTGGTGCTATCGGCGAAGCGGGCGGTCCGCGTTGCTGTAAACGAGATTCTTACCTCGCCATAACGCAAGCGGTAAAGTTTGTGCAAGAGAATTTTGGTGTAGAAATGAAGCTTGATGAAATCAAATGCACCCATTCGGCACTGAATAACCAATGCATTAAAGAGAGGTGCCCGTTCA
>JAZOCG010000058.1:0-10605 GCA_045596345.1 Acutalibacteraceae bacterium | reverse complement strand
TGGATGAGATGTTGAAGCAGGAACAACCCCTGCCGGAGGATACGGAATTGTTCGGCAGCGAGGAAGAAGCGGAGGCGTAAGGCTTGCTTGCATTATATATCCTGCTCGGGTTGTTGGGGTTGATTCTTTTGCTCTTACTGCTTGTGCTGTTTGTCCCCGTGTGGGCGCGCATTATCTATGACGGTGAATTGCGCGTGCGAATATGGGTGCTCGGTGTGCCGATCACGTTGTTGCCGAGTGAGGACAAGCCTGAGCAGAGCCCATCCTCGAGCAAACAGACAAAGGATAAAAAACCGTCAAAGGCAAAGCAACTGCTCGGAGAAGTGTCCCGTTCATTTAAAGAGGACGGCATTGCCGCGACACTTGATTATCTCACGCGGTTGGCGAAGCTCGCGGGACAGGCGGTCGGTCGGGTGCTTCACAGCATTACGGTGGACAGACTGGGGCTTGAACTCATCGTCGCCGACGGCGACGCGGATAAGACGGCGATCCGCTACGGACAGGTATGCGGTGTGCTGTACCCCGCGTTTACCGCGCTGGCGGGCGTGATCAAGGTGCGAAAACGCGATATGCGTATTGAGCCGAATTTTTTGCAGGAAACGAGTTGCCTGCGCGCGGATGTGCGCTTGCATATTTGGGTTTACCGATTAGTCGGCGCGGCAATCGTGCTGTTAGTGAAATTTATGCTATTAAACGATACCGATAAGGAGGAAACAAGTTATGGCAAATAACAATGTAGAGAGTCTGATGGGCGTTTCGGTGGACAAGATCCGCGGTATGGTGGATGCGGACACCGTCGTCGGCACCCCGATCAATCTCCCGGATGGCACGACCCTCATTCCCGTATCTAAGATATCCTATGGCTTTGCGTCGGGCGGCTCCGACCTGCCCAGCAAATCGAATGCCGAACTGTTCGGCGGCGGCGCGGGCGCGGGCATCAACATTACCCCCGTCGCGTTCATTTCCGTCAAGGATGGCAGTATTAATATTCTACCTATCACCGACAAGCCCGCGGCGGCTGATCGCGTGGTGTCGATGGTGCCTGAGATGGTGGATAAGCTGTTTAACAAAAAGAAAAAGGACGACTCTTGCACAGAGGGTTAAACGAATGGAACGCCTGCTGTCTGCATAAGGTTATAACGATCTTATGCGGATGGAGGGGTTGTATTGCAATGGAAACGATGGGCAGCAGCACTGGTGTGTCCGGTGCTACTGCTTTTCTATGCCGACGGGCTGACGGCGAGTGCCGCTGTGTCGGTATCGTCGCTGTCGGCAGTAGTATACGAGCCTGAATCGGGGCTGATCTTGTACGAAAAGGATGCCCGCACCGCGCGTCCGATGGCGAGCACAACGAAATTGATGACCGCGCTGTTGGCAGCGGAAAATCTTGATCCAAACCGCACCGTTACCGTTCCCGCGGCGGCGTTGCCTGTAGAGGGGACGCAACTCGGACTGAGAGCGGGCGAGGCGATCACGGTACGCGATCTGCTCGCGGGACTGTTGCTCGCATCGGGAAACGACACCGCGAATGTGTTGGCTCTGCTGATGGACGACAGTTTGCCCGCCTTTGCTGAGCGGATGAACCGTCGCGCGCTGACGCTTGGGATGACGGATAGCTATTTCGCTACTCCGTCGGGATTGGACGCGGACGGGCACAGCGCGAGTGCGCGGGATATGGCGTTGCTCGGTGCGGCGGTGCTGGAGAAACCGTTGCTAGCGGAGCTGTGTGCGAGCAAGACGGCGATGATCTCCATCGACGGCGTGCGCGTCACGCTCTCGAATCATAATAAATTGTTAAAAATGTACGACGGCACGGTGGGGCTTAAAACCGGCTTTACTAAAAAGGCGGGAAAATGTCTGGTATCCGCCGTTAAACGCGACGGCATAACACTCATTATTGCCACCCTCAACGGCGGCGATTATTGGAATGACCATATGGCCTTATATAACTACGCGTTTACGCTGGTGCACCGTGAGGAGATGCCGCAAGTATCCCCCGACACCTGCCCTGTTGCGGGCGGGACAGCGGATGCCGTGCCGGTCGAGCCTGAGGAGATCCCCAACTGCGTTGTGCGGGAGGGGGAGAGTGTCACTGCACGGCTGGAATTGCCCACATTTGTATGGGCACCTGTCGCGGTGGGTGATGTGCTGGGCTATGTGCACTATACCGCAGGTGAGCGGGAACTTGCCCGCGTGCCGATTCGCGCTTCGGCGAGTGTCGCCGAGCGGGAATTACCGCCCTTGCATCTGCAGGTGTGGCGATGGTTTTGTACACTGGGAGAAATGTTGTTAAAATAGAAAGGAACAGACAATATTATGGCAATGGTACGATTGCAAAAACTGCTGTCCGAGCGCGGTGTTGCCTCGCGTCGAAAGGCGGAGGAACTGATCGCGGGCGGTCACGTGAAGGTCAACGGGCGCGTGGCGAGTATCGGTGATAAAGCGGATGACCGCAAGGACGTCATCCACGTGCGCGGTAAGAAGCTTGGTGCCGCTGCGGCACCCGTCTACCTCGCGCTTCATAAGCCGCGCGGGTTCATCACCACGATGAGCGACGAGCACGGGCGCAAATGCGTGGAAGAGTTGGTGCGCGGGTTGGATGCGCCCGTCTATCCCGTCGGGCGACTTGATCGCGAGTCGGAGGGACTGTTGCTGATGACCAACGACGGTGATTTCGCTAATGCAGTGATGCATCCGTCCACCCATATTCCGAAATATTATCGCGTTACCCTACGCTCCCCGATGACGGATGAGCAGAAGCTGCGCTTTGAGGAGGGTATTGTTCTCGACGGACGCAAGACCGCGCCCGCGAAGGTGAATATTGTGTCCAGTGAGGCGGGACGTTGCGTGGTGGAGATCACGCTGTACGAGGGACGCAACCGCCAGATCCGCCGTATGTGTGAGGAACTCGGCTTAGAGGTCGCCCGTCTTCGCCGAAACGCGATCGGCGGGGTGAAACTCGGAATGATGCCCCCCGGCAGCTGGCGTTATCTGACACCGAAAGAGGTGCGTGAGTTGGTCGTGGCATCCGGCTCGACCAAGAAGATTGCCGCGGGGTATATCAAATACGGAAAGGAGCCTGACCGTGATTACCATAATGCCCGCCGATAAGGCGTTTTTACAGTCAATTTGCGCGCCCGAGGGGGCGGATGCGATGGTGCTTCGCGACAGCGACGGCACTGTCGACGGTTACGCGTTGTTTCGTATGGATGGCGACGCGGTGGAGATACTAACAGCTGAAACCGCTTTGCCGATGATGACCGAGGGGCTGATCCGCGCAGTACTCAACACGGGCGATTGCCGCGGTGCGGTCAAGGGTGTTTGCCGCATCGATACGCTTGCGCCGATCCTGCGCCGTCTGGAATTTGAACAACAAGATGACGCTTGGATAGTGTCGATAGAAAAATTTTTCCGCGGCGAGTGTAAATGTGGAAAATAATGCTTGCTAAATTCTTGACAATATCGTATAATAACAGTAATTTGGTGCAATATGGGGTTGTCTGTGTTGCACAGAGAAAGGATTGACAGAATATGAAAAAGTTTAACGTCACTGTGAATGGTAACGCCTACGAGGTTGAGGTCGAAGAGATCGGTGCTGCTGCCGCTCCCGTGGCTGCTCCTGCCGCGCCTGTTGCCGCTCCCGCTGCTGCTCCCGCTCCCGCTGCTGCGGGTGCCGCTGATATCACCTGCCCGATGCCCGGCACCATTGTTGATATTAAGGTTAAGGCGGGCGATGCGGTCAAGACGGGTGACGTGTTGGTCGTGTTCGAGGCGATGAAGATGGAGAACGAGATTCAGGCTGCTGCTGACGGTACTGTTGCCGCTGTGTACGTCAATAAGGGTGACAGCGTGGAGTCCGGTCAGGTTCTGCTGGCGATGAACTGATTTTTGCGAGGTGTGTGACATGGCAAAGCCGATCAAAATTACCGAAGTCGTCCTGCGCGATGCCCACCAGTCTTTGTTGGCAACCCGCATGACGATGGACGAGATGCGCCCGATCCTCGCCGAGATGGACAAGATCCCGTATTTTTCCGTTGAGTGCTGGGGCGGTGCGACTTTCGACTCTTGTATCCGTTTCTTGAACGAAGATCCGTGGGAGCGTCTGCGCATTATGCGTCAGGAGATGCCCCATCAGAAACTGCAGATGCTGTTCCGCGGTCAGAATATGCTGGGCTACCGTCCCTATGCCGACGACGTGGTGGAATACTTCGTGCAGAAGTCGGTCGCGAACGGTATCGACGTCATTCGCATCTTCGATGCGCTCAATGACGCGCGTAATCTGCAGACCGCGATCCGTGCCGCCAACAAAGAGAAGGCGCACGTGCAGGGTTGTATCAGCTACACGCTCAGCCCCGTGCATAATAATGACTATTATACGAACTACGCTAAGACCCTCGAGGAGATGGGTGCAAATTCCATCTGTATCAAGGATATGGCGGGTCTGCTCACTCCTTATGCTTGCTACGATCTGGTGTCCCGTCTGAAAGAGGCGGTCAGCATCCCGATCGACATCCACAGCCACTACACCGCGGGTCTTGCGTCGATGTCCATTATGAAAGGTATCGAGGCGGGCGCGTCCATCGTGGATACCGCGATGAGTCCCTTGTCCATCGGTACGTCGCATATGCCGACTGAGTCTCTCGTTGCGGCTCTGCAGGGCACCGAATACGACACGGGCTTGGATCTTAACCAGCTCAACGTCGTGCGTGCACATTTCGCTAAGTTGCGTGAGAAGTATATCGGCTCCGGTCAGATCAGCCCGAAGTCGCTGAGTGTGGACGCCAACACCCTGCTGTATCAGGTGCCGGGCGGTATGTTCTCTAACATGCTCGGTCAGCTCAAAGAAGCGGGCAAGGAAGACAAGCTCGAGGAAGTGCTCGCGGAGATCCCGCGCGTGCGTGAGGATTCGGGCTATCCGCCTCTGGTTACCCCGACGAGCCAGATTGTCGGTACGCAGGCGGTGTTCAACGTTATTATGGGCGAGCGGTATAAGATGGTTACCAAGGAATTCCGCGGTATGATCCACGGCGATTACGGTAAGACCCCCGCGCCCATCGATCCCGAATTTTCCAAGAAGATCCTCGGCGACGATGAGCCGATCACCTGCCGCTTTGCGGACACCCTCGAGCCCGAGCTGGAGAAGCTGAAGGCTGAGGCGGCTCCGTACGTCAAGCAGGAGGAGGATGTGCTGACCTACGCGATGTTCCCGCAGGTTGCGCCGAAGTTCTTCGAGCAGCGCGACCGCAAGGAAGATCCGAGCGGCACGCACACCGCCGACGTGGTCGTCATGCCTGTGTAATAATGGTGCTTTTTCTGCCGCTGAGCGACTGCTCGGCGGCAGATTGTTGTTTTTGGAATACCGCCCAAAAACACGCCGACGATGCTTGTGAAAATTTTATCCAATTTTTGTGGATAAGTCTTGCAAATGATGGAAAATACGGGTATAATATATCCGTACAAAAATGTGCGGCGGGCGGCGAACAACGTCCAACGCGCGTACAGTAAAAACCGAAAGGAGTTCCAATATGAACTATACCCATGAAATCGAAAAAATGTGCATAGTCAAAAAGGGACCGAACCACGGTCCTGCCCCGATCCCGGAAGAGGGTCTGTGGGTCAAGTCCAAGGAGATCAGTGACATCTCCGGTCTGACGCACGGTGTGGGCTGGTGTGCTCCCCAGCAGGGTGCTTGCAAGCTGACGCTGAACATTAAGAAGGGCATTGTCGAAGAGGCTCTGGTGGAGACGCTGGGCTGCTCCGGTATGACCCACTCCGCCGCGATGGCTGCTGAGATCCTGCCCGGTAAGACCATCCTCGAGTGCCTCAACACCGACCTGGTGTGCGACGCGATCAACACCGCGATGCGCGAGTTGTTCCTGCAGATCGTGTACGGTCGCAGCCAGTCCGCTTTCTCCGAGGACGGCTTATCCATCGGTGCGGGTCTGGAGGACCTCGGCAAGGGTCTGCGCTCGCAGATCGGTACGATGTATTCCACCAACGTCAAGGGCGTCCGCTATCTCGAGATGGCGGAGGGCTACGTCACCAAGATCGCGCTTGACGATGAGGGCGAGGTCATCGGTTACCAGTTCGTGAAGCTCGGCAAGATGATGGAGGACATCCGTCACGGTATGTCTGCCAACGAGGCGTATGAGAAGAACATCGGTCAGTACGGTCGCTTCGACAACGCGGCGAAGTACATTGACCCCCGTGAAGAATAAGAAGGAGGAATGACCAGATGGCGAACGATGTGAAGTTTGAAGGTAAGGACCGCCGCATGCCGGGTATCGAAAAGTTCCTGGCGGAAAATGGTCTGGGCTCTCTGGAAGAGTGCCGCGATCTGTGCCTTTCCAAGGGTGTGGATGTTGATGCGATCGTGAAGGGCGTTCAGCCCATCGCGTTTGAGAACGCCGTGTGGGCGTACACCATGGGTGTTGCGCTGGCACTTAAGCGTGGCGTGACCGACGCCGCCGAGGCCGCCGCCGTGATCGGCGAGGGTCTGCAGGCGTTCTGCGTGCCCGGCTCGGTTGCTGACCAGCGTAAGGTTGGTCTTGGTCACGGCAACCTCGGTAAGATGCTGCTCAGTGAGGAGACCACCTGTTTTGCGTTCCTCGCGGGTCACGAGTCCTTTGCTGCCGCGGAGGGCGCGATCGGTATCGCCCGCACCGCGAACAAGGTGCGCTCGACTCCTCTGCGCGTTATCCTCAACGGTTTGGGCAAGGATGCGGCGTATATCATCAGCCGTATCAACGGCTTTACCTACGTGGAGACCGATTACGATTACTACACGGGCGATCTGAAGGTCGTGCGCGAGAAGGCGTTCTCCGACGGCGAGCGCGCGCTGGTTAAGTGCTATGGTGCCAATGACGTTAACGAGGGCGTTGCCATTATGCAGAAAGAGGGCGTGGAAGTGTCCATCACCGGTAACTCCACTAACCCCACCCGTTTCCAGCATCCCGTCGCGGGCACCTACAAGAAGTGGGCGATCGAGAACGGCAAGAAGTATTTCTCCGTGGCTTCCGGCGGCGGCACGGGTCGTACCCTGCACCCCGATAACATGGCGGCGGGTCCTGCTTCCTATGGTCTGACCGATACGATGGGTCGTATGCACGGCGACGCGCAGTTTGCCGGCTCTTCTTCCGTGCCTGCGCACGTGGAGATGATGGGTCTCATCGGTATGGGTAACAACCCGATGGTTGGCGCGACCGTGGCTTGCGCGGTGGCTGTCTCCCAGGCGAAATAAGAAGATAAAGCAAAAAAATCCCGCAGTCATCAGGCTGCGGGATTTTTATTATGCGTTGTTGGCGTGGTGTTTGATCGCCTCGAAGGAGGTGTCGCTGATGGCGTGCTCGATCTTACAGGCATCCTCGGAGGCGGTGTCGGGGTCGACCCCAAGCCGAATGAGGAACTGCGTGAGCAGGGTATGACGCTCATAGATCTTGTCGGCAACGGCGCGTCCGTCTTCGGTGAGGGTGATAAATCCGTCCTTGTCCACCGCAATAAATCCGCCGTTCTTAAGCAGACCGACTGCGCGGCTGACGCTTGGCTTAGAATAGCCCATATGCTCGCTGATGTCGATGGCGCGCACGGCGGGATTTTCCTTACTCAGGACGAGAATGGTCTCGAGATACATTTCGCCCGATTCCTGCAGATGCATCGTAATGCACTCCTTTGATTGTCATTAGTTCTATTATAGGCGCGTTTCGTGAAAAAAGCAAGGCTCACTTTACCAGATCCTTGATGACTTCGCCGGCGATGATCAGCCCAACGACCGAGGGGACGAAAGCGTTGCTGCCGGGGGTGGGTTTTGCGCGCCGTTGCGGCGGGCGGGTGTCGCTCTGCCCGGCGGGCTCGTCAGCAACCGTGCCGCGCGGAGTAATCGGTTCTTCCTCGGAATAGACCACCTTGAGATGGTGTATCCCGCGCTTCTTGAGCTCCTTGCGCATCACGCGGGCGAGGGGACACACGGCGGTGTCGGTGATGTCCACCACACGAAAGGCGGTGGGGTCGAGCTTGTTGCCCGCACCCATGGAGCTGATGAGCGGCACACCTGCCGCCGCCGCACCCTCGGCGAGCGCAAGCTTACCCGCCACCGTGTCGATGGCATCAATAATGTAGTCGTATTGCGACAGGTCGAAGTCGCTCGCCGTCTGCGGCAGGTAGAAGGTGCGATGGGTGACCACTGTTGCCTTGGGGTTGATGGCGGCGATGCGTGCCGCGGCGACGTCGACCTTATACTGTCCGACAGTGTCGTGGGTGGCGAGGATCTGGCGGTTGATGTTGGAGAGCGCGACCTTGTCGTCGTCAATGAGATGCAGCGTGCCGACCCCACTGCGCGCGAGTGCCTCGACGGCATAACCGCCGACCCCGCCGACGCCGAACACCGCCACTTTCGCGCGCGCCAGTTTCTCCATCGCCTCGTCGCCGAACATCAGTGCCGTGCGGGAAAATTCTTCTGTCATCTCATCACCCCCCAGGATCTATACAGTATCATACCCATTTTTCAATAGAATGTCAAATAATTGAGAAAATTTTTCCGGTCCTTTGACCAAACGGGGGGTTGTGGTGTATGATAGATGAAGAAAGAGGAAAAATTGGGTGTTTATCCCGATTTTGAATGCACAAAGAGGACGGTGAGGCGGATGTCGTATAGCCAGAAGACGATGGTTATGCTGGAAACGGCGGTGGATCGATACAGCGCAATGTTGTATTGTCATAGCTATATGCTCCTTGGACAGGAGCAGGATGCACAGGACGTGGTGCAGGAGACCTTCCTGCGTTATTGGCGTAAGTCGCCCGATTTCGAGAGTGACGAGCACGAAAAAGCGTGGCTTCTACGGGTATCCACTAACCTGTGTAAGAACACTCACCGCTCCCGCGCGCGGCATCCGCAGGTGCCGCTCGACCACCTGCCCGAGCAGGCAGTACCCGAGGCATCCTCGCTGCCTGAGGCGTTGCGCCTGTTGCCCGAAATGTATAAGAGTGTGTTGATGCTGCATTACATACACGGCTACAAGGTGCGGGAGATCGCCGCAATGGAGAAACTGACCCAGTCGACGGTCAAGATGCGCCTGCGAAAAGGGCGACAGTTGCTCGAGAAACTGTATAAGGAGGAACAACTATGATGCAAGAATTACAGAGACTGTATCAAGACATCCCCGTTCCGCCGACGCTCAAAGAGGATGTTCTGACCTATTGCCGCACGACCGAGGAGAAGCCTGCGCCGTTTGTCGTGCGGTATGCAAAGCCAATCGCACTCGCCGCAGCGTGTGTGGCGGTGTTATTTGTGTCTCTCGCGGCGACGGGTAATCTGTTCGGAGGCGGTGGCGATAGCCTGCCCGTCGGTGTGCTCGAAAGTTCGACTACCGAGAGCGTTGATTCGCAAGTAGATGAGATCCCCGAGAGCGCGAGCACGACGAGAGGGACGATGATGACGACGACCCCAAAATGCGGTGTAACCACTACGACCGCTCACCTCGAGGGAACGGGCGGGGATCAGCATGCCTGCGAAAAGCACGTGACGTTCTATCATACCTTTGATGGTCGTTTGATTGACTACGTCGGATCGGATAAGGTGCATGCGTATCTGGAAAAGAACGGATGGCTGAACACATATCATCTCACAGGAGAAGAACGCGAGCAGATTAACATCGTGCATTTTCTCAAGTATTTCGGCATAACAAAACAGGAACTCATTGCGGCGATGGGATGGGAGGATGTTTTGGACGAAAACGCGGATATGAGTGGCTATTTTAATATTCAGTATACCTATCGAGAAATGGCAGACGCGCTCTACAGCGATGCTCAAGGGTTAATCGACCAGGTGTTTGCCTATGAGCCGTCGAGCGGGACGTCGACGAGCGCGGCGAGTACTGACCCTTCTGCGACCGTGACGTCGGCGCGGCAATGAGATATTGAAAGAATACGATAGTTCCACCCCTCTTCAGGTCGTCGGCTTCTGCCGACGACCGTTTTTTGAACAAAATCGGTTAGTTCCCGCTAACTTCTCCTTGACGAACACCGATTTTGCGGGTAAAATAGAGGGGAAGAAAACCAAAAGGAGTTGATCAGCGTGGAGCAATATCGCGTGACGGGGATGACCTGCGCCGCGTGCAGTGCACGGGTGGAAAAAGCGGTATCCGCCGTGGACGGTGTGACCGCGTGTTCTGTTAGTCTGCTGACCAATTCAATGGGAGTAGAGGGTACCGCTTCGCCTGAGACGGTTATTGCCGCGGTCAAGCAGGCGGGGTATGCTGCGGAGCTAAAGGGTGCTTCTGCCGTGCAGCGGCGCGATGATGACGCATTGACCGATCGAGAGACCCCTGCGCTTGCGCGGCGGCTGATCGCGTCACTGGTATTTCTTGCGCCGCTGATGTATCTCTCGATGGGGAGTATGATGTGGGGATGGCCGTTGCCCGCGTTGCTCGCGCAGAACCATATCGTACAGGGGCTGATCCAGCTTATTCTTACCGCCATCGTGATGGTGATCAATCAGCGGTTCTTTATCAGCGGCGCGCGCAGTCTTATCCACGGCTCGCCGAATATGGACACGTTGGTGTCGCTCGGTGCGGGCGCGGCGTTTGGCTACAGCACTTATGCGTTGTTTGC
>JAZOCG010000057.1:0-7201 GCA_045596345.1 Acutalibacteraceae bacterium | reverse complement strand
GGATGGCACTTGGAACAAATTTCCACGCGGATATCCTTCTTGGTCGAGCCGGTGGGGATCACGTTACCGCAAGCGCAGGTGATCGTAGTCTGCTCATAGTTGGGATGGATACTCTCTTTCATAGTTTGTCACCTCTTTCTTAGGGTAGAGTGAATTATCTGAACCCGCCTCATAGTGGCTGATTTCGTCGCTTTTCACCCTATTTGTTCTCGTTAGGCGTCAGCCTAACTTCGCCCAAACAGAATAAAAATCGCTCGAAATCCGCTCACTTTGACGTCTTCGATTTTGAAAAGAAAGGATTTTTGTTCTATCAAGGCATAAAACGCAGTAAACCCTTTCGGGTTTACGAGTATTTTAACGCGGATAGAGCTAAAATCCTACTTTTCAAAACGGCGTTCGGATAATTCACTCTACCCTAGACTAACAGATAGACTATATCATATCCTCTCAAGAAATGCAAGTGGAAAATGATATTTTTTTGCAAAATCGGCAATTTTCCACCAACGCAAAGCGAAACCGCCGATGTTTATCGGCGGTTTCGGCAATAAACAGGAAAATTACGCTTTGGTGCCCTTCTTAAGCCAGCGCGCCCAGATGGGAGCACTCAGCGCGACAGAAGAATAGCAACCCGAGATGGAGCCGAGCAGCATCGGCAACGCGAAGCTGATGATGCTGTCTACGTGCATAACAAGAGCGACAACCGCGACCGTGCCGATGGCAACACAGGTCGTCACGCTGGTGACGATGGTGCGGCGCAGGCACTGGTTGAGCGATACGTTAACGACCTCGGCGAGCGGCGCGTTCATCTTACGGTTATTGGTACGGATACGGTCAAAGATCACGATGGTATCGTTGAGCGAATAACCGAGGATGGTGAGCATAACCGCCACGAAGTTCTCATTGAGCTCAATACGGAAGATGACAAAGGTGAAGTAGACGATCAGCAGATCGTGCAGCAACGCAATCAGTGCCGCAACGCCTGCGGACAGACCGCCGATCTTGCGGAAACGGAAGCCGACGTACACGAGCAGCAACGCCGCCGCGATGACGACCGCCAGAATGCAGCGCAAGAAGAATTTCAGGCCCATCGAAGCCGACAGCGTGTTGGAACTGAAGTTGACCAGCTTATGGTCTTTAAAATCCTTTTCGAGTTTCTGCATGAAAGCATCCTGCTGTTCGGTGGAGATCTCCGAGGACAGTGTTACGCTGACCACCGAGGTGTTGTTGACCTCATCAAAAGACGCTTCTGCCGTCTGACCGAGGATCTCTTTTGCCGCTACCTCGATCTTATCGATGTCGGGCTGAGCGGAATAGCTGTAACGCAGCTGCGTACCGCCCTTGAAAGCAACATCCATCTTGGTGCCGAAGATCACGTTCATCAATACGCCGACCACCATAATGGAAACGGAGATGATGAGGAAGGTCTTTAAGTGACCGACAAAATCAAAACTCTTTTTCATCAGCGATCACCTCCATAGAACCAAGGCTTGCGGAAGATCTTAAGCCGCGAGACCGAGCGCAGCATCACGCGGGACAGCCAGATGCCGAAGATAAAGTTGGTGACCACACCGATGAGCAAGGTGTAACCGAAGGCGTACACCGAACCGGTGGTAGACACGGGCAACCAGCTGAACAGGAAGCCGAACAGACTGTTGGAAGAACCAAACACGCCCATCAGCACCGCCGCAACGATCAGCACCGTGATGTTGCCGTCGAAGATCGCCCAGAAGGAGTTCTTCGAACCGGAGCGGATCGCACTGTCGATGGTCTTGCCGGCGCGCAGTTCGTCACGCACCGCCTCGGCGGTGATGACGTTACAGTCAACGCCGATGCCGATCGACAGGATCATACCCGCAATACCAGGCAGGGTCATCGTAAAGCTGTCAAACACAGCGAAATATCCCGAGATCGCCGCGATAGTCGCCGCCATCTGACCGCACAGCGAAATAGCCGCCACCACACCGGGCAAACGGTAAAACACGATCATCAGCACAACGACCAGCACCATCGCAATCGCCGCCGCGATACCCATCGCGAACAAGGCGTTACTACCCATCGTCGGGGAGATGGAACCAAGGCTCTTCGCCTCGATCTCAAAGGGCAGCGCACCCGAGGTGATCAGTGCCGCAAGCTCCTTCGCCGCGTCAACCGAGCCCATGCCGTTGATGATGGCGTTACCGTCGGTGATCGCTTCATCAACTTCGGGATTGGAGATCATCTCATCATCCAGCCAAATGGAGATGGTGCCTTTTTTTGCCTGCTGTTTGGTCGCCTCGGCAAACGCCTTCTTGCCGGAATCCTTCAGCTTGAGCTGAACAACATACTCGAGCTGATTGTTTTCGTTGGTGATCTGACCCGCCTCGGCAGACTCGATGTCGTTACCGTTGAGTACCAGTTTGCCGGTCGGCTTGCCCTTATCATCGGTCTCGGAGCCGATGTGGAACTCCAACATCGCGGTCTGACCGATCTCTTTAACCGCCTCTTCGGGGGTTTCAGTCGTGCTCGCCCACGGGAAACGGACAATGACCTGCTTGTTCGCCAAGTCCGTATAGGCCTCGTAGTCGGTAACATTTTTGCTGACAAGACGCTGCTCGATGATGGTCTTGACACCCTCTAACTGAGTGGCAGAGACCTCGATCTTCTCATCGACAGGTCCAAACGTGACATCCACACCGCCGCGGATATCGATACCCCAGCGAATGCCTTCCACACCGCGGATAACGGTATCAACACGGTCACCGTAGCGCGTATATACACCGAACAAGGCGGTGACAGACAGCACTACGATGAGGATCGCCACGATGAAGAATGACCATTTCGGTGTACGCTTCATGTGATTTGACCTCCTGTTTGCTTTTTCGGCAGAAACACTGCCGCATTATTCTACATTATACAAAGAATACACGGAAAAGTCAATGAAAATCGCGCGTTTTTCGAGAGGTTTTTGCTTTGCACAAAAAAATGCTCTGCGCCCGATTGGGCGCAGAGCATTCCACTTTATTTTTCTGCCAAGCATTTCTCCGCACAGGCGATCTGCGCGCAAATGCAGAACATCTCCATAGCGAGCTTCAGTTCCTCCACCGTCGGATAAGACGGAGCGATGCGCAGGTTGCTGTCCTGCGGGTCGTTACCGTAAGGATAGGTCGCGCCCGCGGGGGTCATATTAACACCCGCCGCAGTGAGCAACTCGATAGTGCGCTTCGCACAGCCCGCCATCAAATTGACACTGACGAAATATCCGCCCTTAGGGTTGTGCCACGTCGCCACGTCCGTGCCACCGAGATGATATTCCAGCGCGTCGGTGACCGCCGCAAACTTGGGACGCAAAACAGCCGCGTGACGCTTCATATGCGCCTTGACACCGGCGAGGTCCTTAAAATACCGCACGTGACGCAGCATATTCATCTTATCGTAGCCGATGGTCTGCACTGCCATGCGACGTTTGACGTCCGCAATGTTCGCGGGAGATGCCGCCATCGCCGCCACACCCGCACCGGGGAAGCTGATCTTCGAGGTCGAGGTGAACATCACCGCCATATCCTCGTTACCGTTCTTCTTTAATTCGGGATAGAGATCGAGCAGGGCGTCCCCCTCCTCGGCGATGTGATGTAAGCAGTAAGCGTTATCCCACATCACGCGAAAATCCTTCGCCGCGGGCTTCAGTGCCGCGATGCGACGCACCGTTGCATCGGAATAGGTGATGCCCTCCGGATTGGAGTACATCGGCACACACCACATACCCTTAACGGCGGGATCCTTCACGAGCTCCTCCACCGCGTCCATATCGGGACCGTCGGCGGTCATCGCCACTGGGATAAGCTTGATGCCGAAATGTGCCGTCACCGCAAAATGGCGGTCGTAACCGGGCACGGGGCAGAGAAATTTGATCTCACCCTGCGTGCTCCACGGTGCGTTGCCACATAAGCCCGTGCCATACGCCTGCGCGATGTAGTCAAACATCATATTCAGACTGGAATTGCCGCCGACGATGACGTTGTCGGCATCCATACGCAGGATGTCGGCGAACAGTGCCTTCGCCTCGGGCAGACCGTCCACAATGCCGTAGTTGCGAGTATCAAAGCCGTCAGCCGCTGTATAATCCTCGACACAGCACAGCATGTCCATCGACAGATCGAGCTGATCCGCGCCCGGCTTTCCGCGGGACATATCCAGCGTCAGACCTCGCGACTTATACTCCTCGTATGCGGTGCGTAAACTCGCCAGTTTCTCCGTCAGCTGAGCCTTCGGCATAGCCGCAAACGACTCCTTCGCGTTTATCATTGTTGAGTCTTCCTCTCTTATTACCGATATTGTTGCCTATTATAATACAGTATACGCAATTTTGCAAGTTTTATTTTCATTTCTTGCAAAATATTTTGATTTTTTTCTATTTTTTTGCCAATATTTCGATTTTTCACATTTCCAATGGAGAAATCCATCATTTTGCAAAGCCTATTTCTCAAAAAAGACAAAAAGCAGATTTTTTTGCAATTTAACTCTTGACAATCGCGCCCGTTTAGGCTATAATCTTGCTTGTTCCAAAACATATGGACAATTAGCTCAGCTGGTAGAGCATCCGCTTGACGTGCGGAGGGTCAGCGGTTCGAGTCCGTTATTGTCCACCAGAACTCGGCATCCTTCGTTAGAAGGGTGCCAAGTTTTTTATCCGTCAATTTTTTGTTAAAGGAAGTATTCTATGCCTATCCTCTCCTCCCTAACCGGCACATTAGTCAACACCGTGACGGTCATCCTCGGCAGTATCCTCGGGATGCTGCTCGGTAAAGGATTGCCCGACCGCTTGAGCAAAGGACTGATGACCGCGCTCGGCTTCTGCACTGCCTACATCGGCATCAGCGGTTGCCTCAAAGGGCAGAACACACTGGTAGTCATCCTCTCGCTCGTGCTCGGCACGCTTGTTGGTGAAGGCTTCGACCTCGATAAGCAGATCAACCGATTCGGCGGCTGGGTGGAAAAGAACATAAACCGCGGCGGCGGACACCTCTCGGTCGCCGAGGGCTTAGTCAATGCGAGCCTGCTGTTCTGCGTCGGTGCGATGACCATCGTCGGCTCTCTCAACAGCGGACTGACCGGCGACCACACGATGCTGTACGCCAAGGCGTGCCTTGATCTCATCTCCTCGATGGTGTTTGCCTCGACAATGGGGATCGGCGTGACGCTCGCGGCGGCGGTGGTACTGGTTCTGCAGGGCGGCATTGCGCTGCTCGCCCATCTTATCGCCCCCTTTCTCGGGGATGCCGTCATCGCCGAGATGACCTGCGTAGGCTCGATTCTCATCATCGGACTTGCGCTCAACCTACTCGGCATCGCAAAGTTCAAAATTATGAACTTCGTTCCTGCCATCTTCCTTCCGATGCTGCTCTGCCCCGCCTACGATCTCGTCGTCAGCTGGCTGGCGAATCTGCTATAATAAACAAATCGAGCCCCCGACATGCTGTGTCGGGGGCTCGGCTTTTACCGTCCGTTATAGATGCGTTTCATCAATTCTACCATCTGGGGCTTCGTGATAGTGCGAGGGTTGGTGGCGGTGCATTTATCCGCGATGGCGATCTCCGCCATCTCCGGCACCATATCCATAAACGCTTTCTCATCCACACCCGCTTCGCGCAGGGTCATCGGGATGTCGAGTTCGTTTTTGAGCTTATTGATAGCAATGGTAAGGTTGCGCACCGCCTGCGGTCCGACGTATGTGCCGGGGTTCATAATGATACCAATGTGGGCATAGATCTTCGCCGCGCGGTTATCGGTCTGAAAATGCTTCTCGTACATATGCGCGTTATACTCAATCACGTACGGCAGCACAATCGCATTCGCTCGTCCGTGCGGAATGCCGAAGCGTGCGCCGAGCACGTGCGCGATGGAATGGCAGATACCGAGCGACGCGTGGTTAAACGCGATGCCTGCAAGGCACGAGGCATTATGCATATGCTCGCGCGCCCCCATATCCTCGCCCTGCCGATAGGCGCGGGGCAGATAATCACGCACCAGACGGATCGCCTTCTCAGCGAGCGCGTCAGAGAAATCGGTTGCGGCGGTGGATACATTCGCCTCGATCGCGTGCACAAGCACGTCCAAACCCGTATCCGCTGTGACGGCGGGCGGCACACTGCGAACCAATGTCGGGTCAAGCACCGCGATGCAGGGGAGCAGCTTGTCATCCACCAGCGGATGTTTTGCGTGTGTGGTGGAGTCGGTTATGACCGCAAAGCTGGTCACCTCGCTGCCGGTGCCGCTGGTCGTCGGAGCGACGATGCACAGCGGCTTATCCACCTGATTGATCTTCTGATACATATAGCTGATCGCCTTCGCGGCATCAATCGCGGAGCCGCCGCCCATCGCCATCACCGCATCGGGCTTTTTCTCCAGAATCCAGCCAACACCCTTGCTCACCAGATCGGTAGACGGGTCGGGCGTGATGTCGGAGAAGATGTGACAGGTTGCCCCCATCGACTCGAGCACGCCGAGCGGCTTCTTGATCATCCCCGATTTTTCCACAAAGGGATCACAGATGATGCACACAGTGTGAATCGGGTAATTCTTGAGGTTTTCAAAAGCCGATTCACCGGTATATATTTTGGTCGGGACGTAAAAACCGGACATAGCAATGCCTCCAAAAGCAAAACTTACACTCTCACATAAGCATACCACAAACATCCAGAATTGTCACGCGTTTTTGACAATATTTTACTATTTTTGCAAAAACAATCGCTCAGCATTTGCGTAGGTTTGTTCCAGCACTTCCTCGGCACTCACCCCGCGCAGTTCGGCGATACGTGCCGCGGTATGGCGAATGAGTGACGAGTCGCATCGATGACCGCGGCACGGCTCAGGTGCCATATACGGCGCATCAGTTTCGAGCAATAAACGGTCAGCGGGCACCGCCGCCGCCACCGCCGCAGGACGCTTGGCGTTCTTAAACGTGGTCGCGCCGCCGAGCCCGATATACATCCCAAGCTCCACCACCTCGCGCATCATCTCCACACTGCCCGAAAAGCAATGCACCACCCCGCGGGGGCGGTATTCGCGAAGAAGCGCGAGAACATCCTCGTGTGCGTCACGGTCGTGTACGATAACCGGCAGGTTCATCTCCCCCGCAAGCGCGAGCTGACGGCGAAACCACTGCCGTTGTACCTCGCGCGGTGCGGCATCGTCATAGTGATAGTCCAGTCCGATCTCGCCGATG
>JAZOCG010000056.1:0-5946 GCA_045596345.1 Acutalibacteraceae bacterium | reverse complement strand
TACAGCAGATGAAACGCTAACCTCGCCGCGGACTTGCGTCCGATGCCGGGTAAACGCTCCAGCTGTTCGGTCAGCCGTTCAAGCGGCAACAACGAAGTCGGAGGGCCAAGCGGTCTTAGGAAGACAACCACTGGATTCAACTCCTTGGCTCACAGAACGACATGGCTACGATCCGACTTTACAGCAGATGAAACGCTAACCTCGCCGCGGACTTGCGTCCGATGCCGGGTAAACGCTCCAGCTGTTCGGTCAGCCGTTCAAGCGGCAACAGCGAATAGCTCATAGCCGCCTCTTAAAACAGCCCCGGCATACTCATCCCGCCGGTAACCGCGCCCATCGACGTTTCCGCGTCCTGCGCCGCCTTGCGCTGGGCTTCGTTGACCGCCGCCATCACGAGGTCGGCGAGCATCTCGGCATCATCGGGGTCGATGACCTCGGGCTGGATGGACAGGGCGGTCAGCTGATGCTTGCCGTCCACTGTCGCGGTCACGGCGTTACCGCCCGCGGTCGCGGTGTATTCCCGCGCTTCCAGCTCCTGCTGAACACGCGCCATATCATCCTGCATCTTCTGCGCCTGGCGCAGCATTGCCTGCATATTGTTGGGACCGCCGCCCATACCTCTCGGAATATTCGCTTTCATTGTGTTCTCACCTTTCTTTTAATCCTCGCTGACAGGCACGTCCGCCTTGCGAGCGGCGGCAAGCAACTGCGAGAGGGGGTCTTCTTTATTCTTCTGCACCGTCACGGTGCGGCGCAAGCCAAGCCGATACGTCTTCCCCGCAACCCCGCGGATCGCGTCGGCTAGCATCGTTTTGTTGTTGTCCTGCTTGAGCAGTTCCTTAAACAGCTCGTTATCGGTGCAGATGAGCAGCATCTCGCCCTTGAGCACCGCCTGCGACTGCGCGAGAACGCCGTACAGCGGCGGGCAAGAGGTCAGCAGCGTTTCCAACACCTCGCCCCATTTGGTGAAAGGCATTTCCTCGTCGGGAGCGGGAGCGGGTTCGCTTTCGGGTTGCGCGGGAGCCTCGTCGGATTGTTCCGCAGGCTGTGCGGGTGTCGGTTCGGGCTGTGCGGGCGCGGGCGGGGCATCGTTTACAGGTTGCGAGGGTTGTGCAACCGCCACACCCGAGCGCACCGCTTTTTCCAGTTCGCTTATGCGGGAGAGCAACGCCGTCTGCGTGTTGTCAAGCGACGGATCACACAATTTCAGCACCGCCATCTCCATCTCGACACGGCGGGCAACACCTCCGCGCAGACGCTCAAGCGCAGTCTGCAACACGTCCATCATATGCAGGATCGCGGGCAACTCCAGTGTGCGGGCGAGAGACTGCATCTGCGCCATCTCCTCCGGCGCGGCGATGATCAACTCCCCGCCGTCGGGTACGCTTTTTAACACCATCAGATTACGGACATAGCCGATCCACTCGGCGCACAACCGTTCCATATCCTTGGACGAGCGGTAGAGGGTATCCACCGCGGCGAGCGCGCCCGCGGCATCCCGCCGCGCAACACACGCCGTCAGTTCGTACAGTGCCTCGCGGCTCGCCATCCCCGTCGCGGCGGCGACCGCGGCGGCATCGATGGTCGTGACCCCCGACGCGCACTGGTCGAGCAGCGACAGTGCATCACGCAACGCACCGTCCGCCAACCGCGCAAGCAACATCGCCGCATCGGGGGTGATGGTCAGCCCTTCCTGCTGCGCGACGAAATTCACGCGGGACGCGATCGCCTCAGGGGCGATGCGGTTAAAATCAAACCGCTGACACCGCGAGAGAATGGTCGCGGGCAGTTTGTGTGCCTCGGTGGTGGCGAGGATAAAGATCACGTGAGCGGGCGGCTCTTCCAGCGTTTTAAGCAAGGCATTGAATGCGCCCGCGGACAGCATATGCACCTCGTCAATGATGTAGACGCGGTATTGACCGACAACGGGGGTGAACGCCACCTCGTCGCGCAGATCGCGGATGCTGTCAACGCCGTTGTTGGATGCCGCGTCGATCTCGGTCACGTCCAGCACCGAGCCGTCGTCGATACCGCGGCAGGTGGCGCACTGATTACACGGATCGCCATCGACGGGATGTTCACAATTGACCGCCTTGGCGAGGATCTTCGCACAAGTGGTCTTACCCGTGCCGCGGCATCCGGTGAACAGATACGCGTGGGACAGGCGGTTGTTCTTTATCTCGTTTTTGAGTGCGGTGGTGATGAGTTCCTGCCCACAGACGTCGGTAAAGGTCTGCGGACGCCATTTGCGGTATAACGCTTGGTACATACTCTCATCTCCTATCGGATGATAATGAAGCCGTACGGTCTCGGGCATACGGACGGACGGATTACCTGCGGCACACGGACACAACCGCTTAATGCTGCTCGGTTCCCCGCCTGACATGGTTCACGGCGCACCGTCGCACAGGACCCGTCCGCCCGTATGCCCCAAAGCGTACGGCTTTAGGGTAGAGCGAACTATCCGAACTCCGTTTGGATAATTCGCTCCACCCTATTATTATATACCATCTTCTAAAATAAATCAACCGCTTTTTTCGCCGTCATAACGGGAATTTCGCCGACATATAGTGTAGGGGAAAACTTTTTGAAGGGGTGATGTCGTGAAAGGACAACGTGCCGCTCTTTTGCGCCGTCTGGCGGCAGTCGCACGCATCGGTGCGGCGGTGTGTGCGCTCGCGGCAGTGTCGGCACTGCCGTTTGACTGGGCACGGGTAGGACAACGCGCAACCTTGCTCGCCGCGAGCCTGCAACAACCGCATAACGCCGTGCGCCTGCTCGGTGACCGACTGGCACCCGTCGGCACAACGCAGACGGGGGACACGCTGACGCCTCACGCCGCTCTGCCGAGCGACGGCGATCATACCGCCGCCCTACCCGATGCGGAGGTGTCCGTACCGGTTGTTGCCGCGCCGAAAGAGGACGGCAGCGGCGGCAAAGTATACACACGTAAACTGGACACGGGGGACACCCGTGAACACGGCATCGCCACGCGCAACAGCAGCGGCAAGGCGGTCAACATTGCCGCCGCGCTGAGTGCCAAACTAACCCCGAAGTTTACCGACACCGACGCGCCGCAGGTGCTCATCGTCCACACCCACACCACCGAGGGGTATATGACCTACGACGCGGGGTATTATAACGCCGCCGACCGCGACCGCACCACCGACCGCACACGCAACATCTGCGCCGTCGGGGACGCGCTCGTCAAGACGCTCGCCGAGCACGGCATCGTCGCCATTCACGACGACACGGTGCACGACGAGCCGTATTCGGGCGCGTACACTCGCTCAGCCAAGACGGTGCAGAAATACCTCGACAAGTATCCGTCCATACAGGTGGTGCTCGATCTGCATCGCGACGCGCTGATGGAAGGGAACAGCGGGCTCGTCAAGCCCACCGTCACCGTCGACGGCAAAAAAGCGGCGCAAACGATGATCATCGCAGGGGTGCTGTCCACCGACGCGCTCCCTAACCCGTACACCGAACAAAACCTCGCGCTCGCCACGCAATGGCAAAAAGCCCTCACCGTCCGCTACGACGGGCTGATGCGCCCGCTTTCCACCGTCGGCAGTCGTTATAATCAGCATTTGCACGCGGGGTATCTGCTCGTCGAGGTGGGTAGCGAGGGGAACACCGTCGCCGAGGCGGTATATTCCGCACAGCTTTTGGGCAAAACATTGGCAGAGTTGTTGAAATAGGAGGCTCGCCGATGTTACGCCGACTGCCGTGGCGCACGTTTTTGATCACATTTATTCTGACACTGTGCGTGCTGGGTCTGTTTCTCGCGTTTTTCGTCATCGAGTGCCGCATCCAGCAGACCACCCACGGGCGGGTGGATCTCGGGGTGACCTACACCATCGAGGACGGCGTCCCCGCCGTCACCGTGCGCGGGGACACCGTTGCTGCACCCCGCGCCGTGACGAACACCGCCGAGGTGTTGGTACCGCCGCCCGTGCGGCTGTTCGCCGAACTGTGGCGATGGGAGAACGAACTCGCACGGCATTTTTGGAAATGGCTTGGGGGCTAAGCGCGCCGTCGACGGGGTTATCTTTCTCCGGTTTGAGCAGTTCGTCCACCGTCACCGCGAATATTTCGGATAACGCGCATACCACATCAAGCGGCGGCTCGATGTTTTCTTTTTCATATTTTGTATACGTCGTGCGGTGCACACACAAAATGTCTGCTACCTGCTCCTGCGTCATTTTCTTTGCTTTGCGCAACGTTCTTAATCTTTGTCCCAAACCGTTCATATTATATACACTCCTTTGTTTCACAGCATAGCACATTTTTTAAAATTACGCAAGCGCGTATACGCTCGTGCGAATAAAACCGTAAAATATGATTGAGGTGAGCATAATGAGTGTAAAAGATGCTGTTTCCGAAAGATTTCGCACGCTTTGCCAAGAGCGGAATATGAAAATTAACGAACTGGCAAACCTGTCAGGTGTTACGCCGTCGACCGCATACAGTATGATGGATGAAACACGGCGGGACGTTTCCATCATCACGATTAAGAAATTTTGTGACGGATTGGATATTACGCTGGGGGAATTTTTCTCCACGCCCGAATTTGATAATTTACAGCAGGAAATACAGTAACCGTCTCGCCGGGGACGACGGATAAGCCTGTACAAACCTCAAGCCAACATCGTAGGGGCGATTCACGAATCGCCCGCATTTGTTTGCGCTTTTCTTCGCGGGACGTCGAGGACGCCGTCCCCTACAATAAGATTTTTGATTCGTGCAAACCGCAAAACCCATCGTAGGGGCGGGCGTCCCCGACCGCCCGTAAAAAACAAAAGCAATATGTTTAACCCCCACTGGACAAGTGGGGGTTTTATTATTATAATAGGTATATATTCTCCACGAAAGGGCGTGCCCACGATGTCCCATACCATCGCCGCTATCTCCACCCCCGCCGCACCTGCAGGGCTGGGGGTCATTCGTCTGTCGGGCGACGACGCGATCGCTGTCGCCGGTCGTGTGTTCCGCGCTGCCGACCCCGCGCGCACACTCGACAAACTTGCGGGCTATACCGCCGCCTACGGACACGTCTTTGACGAGGACGGCGACATCGACGACTGTGTGGCACTCGTCTTCCGCGCGCCGCACAGCTACACGGGCGAGGATACGGTGGAACTCTCCTGCCACGGCGGGTTGTATCTGTTACAGCGCGTCCTGCGCGCGTGCCTTGCCGCGGGTGCACAGCCCGCGGGCGCGGGCGAATTTACCCGCCGCGCATTTGTCGGCGGGAAGATGGATCTCACCCAGGCAGAGAGTGTGATGGAGCTCATCGCCGCCGACGGAAGGCTCGCCGCCCGCACCGCGCTCGCCGCGCGGGAAGGGGCTGTCTACCGTCGTCTGCAACACGTGAAAGAACGCTTGCTCGCCGTGGCGGCGCAATTCGGCGCGTTTGTGGACTATCCCGACGAGGATATCCCCGAACTACGCACCGACACGCTCGCCGACACCATCACCGAGGCAAAGCGCGCCGTGACGGCACTGCTCGACACCTTTGACGCGGGACGCGTCCTGCGCCAAGGCATCGACACCGTCATCGTCGGCTCGCCCAACGTCGGAAAATCCACCTTGATGAACTGTCTGGCGGGGTGCGAGCGCAGCATCGTCACCGACATCGCGGGCACCACCCGCGACGTGGTCGAGGAAACGGTGAGGCTGGGCGACGTGACCCTGCGGCTCGCGGACACCGCGGGCATCCGCGACACCGATGACCGCGTGGAAACTGTCGGCGACGAGATCGCCCGCCGCCGTCTGGCGCAGGCGGCACTGGTGCTGGCGGTGTTTGACGGCTCGCGCCCGCTCCCCGACGAGGACAAGGCTCTCGCCACGTCCGTCGCCGACGCGGCAACCATTGCCATCATCAACAAAGCCGACTGCGACGAACGCACCGACCGCGCGTGGCTGGAAGCGCACTTTGACCGC
>JAZOCG010000055.1:0-2718 GCA_045596345.1 Acutalibacteraceae bacterium | reverse complement strand
GGTATTCCGGCTCGAAGACGATGGTCGCCTTGACCGCGGGCACCAGCCCGCTCTGGCGCGGCACGCCGAACTTGGTGGTGAAATCGGTCTTTATGTGCGCGATAATCTGCATCGAAATGGATTGGGACATACACATCTCTCCTATTCTATCCTTATTTTAGCATACCGTGCTCCCCGCCGCAAGCCTACACGCAAAAAATCTATTGACACCGCCCGCGGGGTTTGTTATAATGCAGGAAAGGCGATGATAAAGAGGGTCGGTGCAGGATGTCACCAGAGAGTCGGCGGGCGGTGCGAGCCGACGGCGGAGAGTGCCAACGACCTATGGCTTTTGAGCCGACTGCCTGAGGGCGGCGATGTGCCGCATTAGGGTCGTCCGTTCTGCCGCGTTAAGGCAAAGGGCTTGTTCGAGCCCGTTGAGTGGCTGTCTGCCCAACGCAGACGGCAATTTGAGTGGTACCGCGGATATCGTCCGTCTCAAAGCAAGGCTTTGGGACGGTTTTTTGATTTCTATACAAAGGAGTTTGATCAATATGGCAACCATCGAAACCAAATGCGTACAGGGCGGCTATACTCCCGGCAACGGCGAGCCGCGTCAGGTGCCGATCATTCAAAGCACCACCTTCAAGTACACCTCCAGTGCGGATATGGGTAAGCTGTTTGACCTCGAGGCGAGCGGCTATTTCTATTCCCGTCTGCAGAACCCGACCTGCGACACCGTCGCGGCGAAGATCTGCGAATTGGAAGGCGGCACGGCGGCGATGCTGACCTCGTCGGGTCAGGCGGCGTCCTTCTTCTCCATCTTTAATATCGCGCAGGCGGGCGACCACGTGGTGTGTTCGTCCTGCATCTACGGCGGCACGTTTAACCTCTTCAACGTCACGATGCGCAAGATGGGCATTGAGTTCACCTTCGTGTCGCCCGATTGCTCGGACGAGGAACTCGCCGCGGCGTTCAAGCCCAACACCAAGGCGGTGTTCGGCGAGGCGGTGGCGAACCCCGCGCTGGTCGTGCTGGATATCGAGCGTTTCGCTAACGCCGCGCACGCGCACGGCGTGCCGCTCATCATCGATAACACCTTCGCCACCCCCGTCAACTGCCGTCCGATCGAGTGGGGCGCGGATATCGTCATCCACTCCACCACCAAGTATATGGACGGTCACGGCTCGGCGGTCGGCGGCTGTATCGTGGACAGCGGCAAGTTCGACTGGACGAAATATGCCGATAAATTCCCCGGTCTTTGCACCCCCGACGAGAGCTATCACGGTATCACCTACACTGAACGTTTCGGTCTGGCGGGCGCGTACATTACCAAGGCGACCGCGCAGTTGATGCGTGACCTCGGCACCACCCAGTCGCCGCAGTCGGCGTATCTGCTCAACCTCGGTCTGGAGAGCCTGCACCTGCGTATGCAGCAGCACTGCAAGAACGCGCAAGCGGTGGCAGAATTCCTGTCCGCACACGACAAGATCGCGTGGGTGAAATATTGCGGTCTGCCGACGGATAAGGACTACGCCCTCGCGCAGAAATATCTGCCAAACGGCTCTTGCGGCGTGGTGAGCTTCGGTGTCAAGGGCGGTCGTGCCGCCGCTGAGGCGTTTATGGGTCATCTCAAGATCGCCGCGATCGAAACCCACGTGGCGGATGCGCGCAGCTGCTGTCTGCACCCCGCGAGCGCGACCCACCGTCAACTCAGCGACGAAGAATTGGTCGCGGCGGGCGTCACCCCCGACCTCGTGCGCTTCTCCTGCGGTATCGAGGGGACCGAGGACCTCATCGCCGACATCGCGCAGGCTTTGGATAAGATCTAAGGCAACGCGAAACAATACACGAAAAAGGAGGCGTTTGGATGCCGATCAAAATTCCGAATAAACTCCCCGCCGTGCAAGCATTGGCGCAGGAAAACATTTTCGTGATGACCGAAACGCGGGCGATCACACAGGACATCCGACCGCTCAAATTGTTGGTGCTCAACCTGATGCCCACCAAGATCGTCACCGAGACCCAGCTCGCCCGTCTGCTCGGCAACACGCCGCTGCAGATCGAGATGGAACTGTTGCACACCAAAACGCACAAGGCGAAGAACGTGGAAGAGGAGCACCTCTTCTCCTTCTACAAGACCTTTGACGAGGTGCGTGACCGCAAATTTGACGGTATGATCATCACGGGTGCGCCCGTGGAGAAGATGCCCTTCGAACAGGTGGACTACTGGGAAGAACTATGCGAGATTTTGGAGTGGACCAAGACCAACGTCCACTCTACCCTGCACATCTGCTGGGGCGCACAGGCGGGACTGTATTATCACTACGGCATTGATAAAGTGCCGTTGGAGAAGAAACTGTTCGGTGTGTTCCCCCACACCGTGGAGCAGAAGAATACGATGCTGTTCCGCGGCTACGATGACGTGTTTATGGCACCCCATTCCCGCCACACGACGGTGCGCCGCGAGGATATGGAAGCGGTGCCGAGCCTAAAGATCCTTGCCTCGTCCCCGCAGGCAGGCGTGTACGCACTCAAAAACGAGAGCAACTCGCAGGTGTTTGTGTTCGGTCACGCGGAATACGATGCCGACACGCTGAGGCGAGAATATGTCCGCGACAAGGCGGCGGGGCTGCCAATCGACGTGCCGGAGAATTATTTCCCCGATGACGATGATACGAAGGCTCCTATCGTTCGCTGGCGCGGACACGCCAATCTGCTGTTTTCCAATTGGCTCAA
>JAZOCG010000054.1:0-4142 GCA_045596345.1 Acutalibacteraceae bacterium | reverse complement strand
ACCCACCGCTTTGCGGGACGGCTGTGGACCGGCGGCGGACTGGTGATCATTATCACCGCTTTCCTGGGCGATGCGTTTATCTACGCATTCCTCGGCATCATCCTCGTGATGGTGATCATTCCGACGGTCTATTCCTATCGGTTGTATAAGAAAACAAAGTGAGGTGCGCGCGATGCTAAGCCGTATACAAGCCATACAAGCCGCACTGCCGCCGCACGCCGCACTGCTGGTCAAAAGCGCGGATAACCGCCGCTGGTTGACGGGGTTTGCCGCCAGCGACGGGTTTGTGCTGATTTCCCGCGAGCGCGCGGTGCTTTTCACCGACTCGCGGTATATCGAGGCGGCGCGTGCCGCTGTGCACCATCTCGCGGTGTCCCTCTCCACCGATGCCACCGCGCATATGCGCGAATGGCTTGCCGACGAGGAGATCGCCACCCTATACATTGAAACAGGGGCGACCACCATCCGCTCCCTTTCCGCGTTGCGAAAAGCTCTCGACGGGGTGTGCGTATCGGAGGAAGATACGTTTGACCGTTTGATCACCGATCTGCGGTGTGTCAAATCCCCCGCCGAGCTCGCCGCCATACGACAGGCGCAAAAACTGACCGACGACACCTTCGCCTACATCACCGAGCGCATCGCCGTCGGGCGTACCGAGCGCGAGGTTATGTTGGATATGGAATATTTTATGCGCCGCCGCGGCAGCGAGGGCGTGGCGTTTGATTTCATCGTCGTATCGGGCAAGAACAGTTCTCTCCCCCACGGCGTGCCCGCCGACAAGGTCATTGAACGCGGCGATTTCGTCACGATGGATTTCGGTGCGGTGGTGGACGGCTACCGCTCCGATATGACCCGCACCGTCGCCGTCGGGACGGTCAGCGACGAACAGCGGCGCGTGTACGATACCGTGCTCGCCGCACAGACCGCCGCGCTCGCCGCCATCCGCGCGGGCGTGGTGTGCAAGGACATCGATAAAATCGCACGTGACCTCATTGACAACGCGGGCTACAGCGGGTGTTTCGGGCACGCGCTGGGGCACAGCGTGGGACTGGAGATCCACGAAAGCCCCAATTTCAGCCCGCGGTGCGATACGGTGCTGAAATCGGGCACGGTAATGACCGTCGAGCCGGGCATCTATCTCGAGGGCAAGTTCGGCGTGCGCATCGAGGATATGGTCGTTGTCACCGAGAATGGGTGCGAAAACCTCACCAAGAGCACGAAAGAATTGCTGATACTGTAAGATCTGTCCCCGCGTGTGAATACACGCGGGGTTTTTCTTGTGTTTTACGGTTGTTTGCGGTATACTGGTAGCAAAGGAGGTGGGAATATGCAAGCAAGACCGATGACCGCCGCGGGGTTAGCGGACTATCTGCGGCAGTGCCGCGCGTCGCGAGCGCAGGGAACGGTGTTTGTATGCGGGCATAATGCGCCCGATACCGACGCGGTCGTATCGAGTGTTGCCGAAGCCTATCGCCGCCATCTCAACGGTGAGACGGCGGTTCCCTATATTCCTGCCGACAGTCTGCCCGCTGAGATCGCGTATCTGCTTGGCGACACGCTCACCTCACTTCTGTTGTGCGAAAAACACATTTCCGAGGAAATTGCCGCGCCCGATACGCGGTTCATCCTCACCGACCACCACGACATAAACGGCAGGCAGGTGCTCGCGATCGTTGACCACCATCCGCCGAGCGACACGCTCGATCTCGATGGCGTCGACGCGGTCATCCGCGCCGTCGGCTCATCAACCACCTTGGTGGCACAGCGTTGTCTTGCTGACGGGCTTGTTCCCGACGCGGGAATGGCGCGCATACTGCTCGGCGGTATCTTGATGGACACCGAGGGACTGTCCCCCGCCAAGACCCGCGCCGATGACCGCACGCTTGCCGAATGGCTGAGCGCGCTGTGGGGCGGTGATCCCGCGGCGTTGTTCGCCGATCTGCGCGAGCGGTTGCTCGCCGAGACCGATCTTCCCACCCTCTATCGCCGTGATTATCGCCGCTTCGGTGATGCCGTTGGATTTGCGGTCATCAAGATATGGCACACCACCCCCGTCGACGAAGAAAAACTGCGCGCCCTCTTAGCCGCCGACCGCCAAGACAGCGGGGTCACCGCTACGCTCGCCAAGATTACCCGCTATAACCGAGACGGACTGCATAGTGAAACCTATCTCATCAGCGCGCCGACGGCTGTCACACACACGATCACACAGGCACTTTGCCGTGTGGCGGGGAACGCCGCCACCGTTGTTGCGCCCGATCAGGTGGACCTACCGTGCGATGCGGTTCACCTCTCCCGCAAGCGGCTGATGCCTGTCCTGCTCTCTTTGTTGAAAAACCCGTAAAAAGTGCGAAAATTATGCTGGTATTTTCCGCAATACTGTGCTACAATATTTTTATGTATTATCCGCCGCGCGGCGGAAGATGAAAGAAGGGGACACCAATGGATACTTTAACCAAAAAGGAACTGTCCATCGTCGCGACCAACATTCGCACGGCGATCATTGAGGGCACGTACCGCGCTAAGTGCGGCCATCCCGGCGGCTCGCTGTCCATCGCGGATGTGTTGGCTTATCTATACTGGAAAGAGATGAATATCGATCCCGCCGATCCTACGATGGCGGATCGCGACCGACTGGTGCTGTCCAAGGGACACGCCGCGCCCGCACTGTACGGGGCACTCGCGCACCGCGGCTTTTTCTCCACCGACCTCATCCCTACCCTGCGTCAGGTCGGCTCGATCCTGCAGGGGCATCCCGATATGAAGAATATCCCCGGCGTGGATATGTCTTCCGGCTCGCTCGGGCAGGGCATCTCCGCCGCGGTCGGCATGGCTCTCAGCGCAAAATTAAGCAACGAGAATTGGCGCGTATATACCATCCTCGGCGACGGTGAGATCCAAGAGGGTCAGGTATGGGAAGCGGCGATGTTTGCCGCCGCGAAAAAGCTCGATAACCTCGTTGCCGTCGTAGATAATAACAATCTGCAGATCGACGGTACGGTGGAAGAGGTCAATTCTCCCTATCCGATCCCCGAGAAATTCGCCGCGTTTGGCTGGCACGTCATTGAGATCGACGCGCACGACTTCGATCAGATCGAGGCGGCATTCGCCGAGGCGCGGGCGGTCGAGGGTAAGCCCACCGTCATCGTGCAGAAGTCGGTCAAGGGCAAGGGCGTGTCCTTTATGGAAAACCAGTGCAACTGGCACGGCTGCGCCCCCAACGCGGAGCAGTACGAGATCGCGATGGCGGAGCTTACCGCCACGCTCAAAGAATTGGAGGGCTGAGAGATGGCTGACGTGATCAAGAGAGCCACCCGCGAGGGCTATGGCGAGGCACTTGTTGAGTTGGGGGCGAAAAACCCCGATATCGTTGTGATGGATGCCGATCTCGCCGCCGCGACCAAAACGGGCGTATTTAAAAAGGCGTTCCCCGACCGTTTTATTAACGCCGGTATTGCCGAGGGCAATATGATGAGCATTGCAGCGGGTCTCGCCTCCACAGGTAAGGTGGTGTTCGCCTCGTCCTTTGCGATGTTTGCCGCGGGGCGTGCATTTGAACAGGTACGCAACTCCATCGGCTACCCTCACCTCAACGTCAAGATCGGTGCCTCTCACGGCGGCATCTCAGTTGGCGAAGACGGTGCGACCCACCAGTGCTGTGAGGATTTCGCGCTGATGCGTTCTATCCCCGGTATGACTGTCCTCAACCCCGCGGATGTGTACGAGGCAAAGCAGGCGGTGTTCGCCGCCGCTGAGCTGGACGGTCCTGTGTATCTGCGTTTTGGGCGACTGGCGGTGCCGGTCGTCACCGAAGAAAACGAGCCGTTTGTTATCGGCAAGGCGAAGACACTCGCCGAAGGTAACGACGTGACCATCATCGCAACAGGTCTGCTGGTCAGTGCGGCGGTGGAGGCTGCCGAGACGCTTAAAGCGGAGGGCGTCAACGCCCGTGTGCTGAACATGGCGACCATCAAGCCCATCGACCGCGAGGCGATCGTCGCCGCGGCGAAGGAGACGGGCGCGATCGTCACCGCTGAGGAACACAACATCATCGGCGGTCTTGGCAGGGCGGTCAGCGAGGGTGTCTGCGAAACCGGCCCCGGGCCCAAGTCGGGTCGGAGGCATGTCCGTCTGTGAGCCAA